>JAEXJU010000364.1 GCA_023448955.1 Bacteroidota bacterium | reverse complement strand
GTTTGTGATTTGGTTTTGACGAATGAAATTTCACAAACCGACATTCTTTTTCTTTGTCTTCCGCACAAGGAAAGTCAGAATTGGCTGAATGAAAACCTGATTTCCGACGACACTTTAATCATTGATTTGGGCAACGATTTCCGATTGGAGGGAGAATTTAAAAACCGAAATTTCATCTACGGTTTACCGGAAATTTATTTTAATGAACTCAGGAATGCGAAAAGCATCGCCAATCCGGGATGTTTTGCAACGGCGATTCAGTTGGCAATGTTGCCTTTAGCAAAAGAAAATCTGTTGAAAGATATTTATACAACAGGAATTACAGGTTCAACCGGAGCTGGGCAATCATTGCAACCGACAACGCATTTCACTTGGAGAAATGACAATGTTTCAGCCTACAAAACTTTGAATCATCAGCACGTTGATGAGATTTCAAAACAAATCAATTCGCTGAATAATCAAGATGTTGAACTCAGTTTTGTTCCTTGGCGAGGCAATTTTGCAAGAGGAATTTTCACGACTTCTATTATAAGTTGCGATTTAGAATTGGAAAAAATTTACGCTTTATATAAAGACTTCTACAAAGATTCACCTTTCGTGAAAATATCAGAAAAATCGATTGATATGAAACAAGTTGTTAATACCAATTTCTGTGTTATCCAAATCGAAAAACAAGGAAACAAAATAGCAGTTCATTCCGCGATTGACAACCTTCTGAAAGGCGCATCCGGACAGGCTATTCAAAATATGAATATCGCAAATGGTTGGGAACAAAATTTAGGACTAAACTTAAAATCAATCGCTTTTTGAAATAAATAAGAGTTTTCGAGAGCCTCAGACTGACAACGTTTAATATTAGAAATGTCACGCTGAGCGGAGTCGAAGTGCTAGTAAGCTAACTAATCATTAACTATAAACCGACAACAATCAACCAAGATGAATTTATTCAACGTATATCCACTCTTCAACATCAATCCTGTAAAAGCTCAGGGTTCTTTTCTCTGGGACGAAAAAGGTCAGCGATACCTCGATTTTTACGGCGGTCACGCTGTGATTTCCATTGGTCATAATCATCCGCATTATGTTGAAAGATTGAAAAATCAATTGGAGAAAATCAGTTTTTATTCCAATTCTGTGGAGAACAAAATTCAAGAAGAATTAGCTAAGAAATTGGGAGAATTATCGGGTTACGAAGATTACTCGTTGTTCTTATGTAACTCCGGAGCTGAAGCGAATGAAAACGCTTTGAAGCTGGCTTCATTTCATAATAATAAAAAGAAAGTTGTTTATTTTTCCGAATCTTTCCACGGAAGAACTTCTGCTTCTGTTGCCGTGACAGATAATCCAAAAATCATTGCGCCAGTCAATGTGTCTGAAAATTTCATCAAATGTGAATTTAATAATTCAGAAGAATTGGAGAAGATTTTTGCAAAGAATCAGAACGAGATTTCTGCGGTGATTGTTGAAGGAATTCAAGGCGTTGGCGGAATCAATTTGTTGACGAAAGATTTCATTTTGACGATTGAAAGATTATGCAAAGACAATGATGCGATTTTGATTTTGGATGAAGTTCAGTCAGGTTACGGACGTTCCGGGAAATTCTTTGCGCACCAGGAATTCGGCATCAAACCGGATTTAATCACGGTCGCAAAAGGAATGGGAAATGGCTTTCCGATGGGCGGTGTTTTGATTAGTCCAAAGTTCGAAGCGAGTTACGGATTGCTTGGGACGACTTTTGGCGGCAATCATCTCGCTTGTGTTGCCGGATTAGCGGTTTTAGAAGTCATCGAAAAAGAAAATTTAATTGAGAATTCGGAAAAAATAGGAAGTTATATCGAAAAAAAAATAAAAGATTTTCCTCACATCAAAAACATCAAAAGGCGTGGGCTGATGATTGGAATCGAGCTTGACCAGGATTGTGAAGATGTTAGGAAGGAATTGCTTTTTGAGCATTTTATTTTCACCGGAAATGCCAATGACAAGAATGTTCTTCGGATTTTACCAGCACTCAATATTTCAGAAAAAGAATCCGATTTGTTCATCAACGCTTTAGAAAAAACTTTGAAAACAATTGATGAGAAAAAGAAAATTTTAACAGAGAATTAAAAAAGTGCTTTTGTCATTCCGTAGGAATCTAAGCAGTCGAGATTGACTTCGTCGAACCACTTCGTTAGGTTTCCTACGGAATGACAACGTGAATGTTTTAAAAATTGCTTCGCTGAGCGTCAGCGCCTTTGCGAACCTTAAAATGTTTTCAATAAAATTAAAAAAAATCTTTGCGCACTTTGCGTTCAAAAAATCTTAAAATGAAAAATTTCACTTCTGTTCATGATATAGATAATTTGCAGGAAATCATTGCAAAAGCTTTAATAATAAAAGAAAATCCATTAGAAAATCCAAACAAAGGCAAAGGAAAAACGATTGGTTTGGTTTTCCTTAATTCCAGTCTCAGAACAAGATTAAGTTCCCAAATCGCCGCTCAGAATTTAGGATTAAACGTCTTGGTTCTCAACGCTGCTCAAGAAGCCTGGAATCTGGAATTTGCTGATGGAACGGTGATGAACGGCGACACAGTCGAACATATCAAAGATGCGATAGAAGTTCTGAATCAATATTGCAACATCATTGCTGTTAGATGTTTTGCTGGGATGAAAAACAAGGAAGATGACGTGAATGAAAGTATTCTCAGCCAGTTCCTAAAACACGCCAAAGTTCCCGTGATTTCTCTGGAATCGGCGACGCGTCATCCATTGCAAAGTTTGGCGGATTGCATCACGATTACAGAAAACTGGCCCTTCGACAAGCTCAGGATTAATCGCAAACCAAAAGTGGTTTTGACTTGGGCGCCACACATCAAACCGATTGCGCAGGCGGTTGGAAACTCTTTCACGGAATGGATGCAACAGATGGACGTTGATTTTGTGATTGCAAATCCGGAAGGTTATGATTTGGATGAAAATTTTACAAAAGAAACAAAAGTGATTCATAATCAGGACGAAGCATTGAAAGATGCAGACTTCGTTTATGTGAAAAACTGGTCGTCGTTTCAAGATTATGCAAAGATGCCAAAAGTTGAAGAAAACTGGATGTTGACCAATGAAAAATTAGAACTGACGAATAACGCAAAAGTAATGCATTGTCTTCCCGTCCGTAGAAATTTGGAACTGAGCGATGAAATAATGGACGGCAAAAACTCAATTATTTATCAACAAGCAAAAAACAGAATCTTTTCAGCTCAGGCAGTTTTTTCAGAAATATTAGATGAATTATAACTCCCTCTCCTTTGGAGAAGGCTTGGGAGAGGAAAACCTTTGCTGAGCGTAGGCGCCTTTATCTCAATTTAATATTTTGAATTTAAAGGAATCGATGAATCTTTGATTTGCGAACTTAAAATATTTTCAATAATTAATAAAAACCTTTGCACTCTTTGTGTTAAATAATGCAAAAACTATATATCATAAAAATAGGAGGGAATTTAATCGATGACAAAAAATCATTGAAAACTTTCCTTGAGCAATTTTCAGAAATCGAAGGTGCAAAAATCCTAATTCACGGCGGAGGAAAGTTGGCCGAAACGCTGGCTGAAAAACTGAAAATCACACAAACAATGATTGACGGACGAAGGATCACCAATAAGAAAACTTTAAAGTTGGTGACGATGGTTTATGCTGGAAGAATCAATAAAAATCTGGTAGCCAAGCTGCAAAGTTTCAACTGCAATGCGATTGGATTTTCCGGAGCCGATGGCAATATGATTCAAGCCGAAAAAAGACACCATCCGGAAATTGATTTTGGATTTGTTGGCGATATAGATGAAAAAAGTATCAATCACGAATTGATAATCAATATGATAAATCTGGGTTTGGTTCCGGTGTTTTCTGCAATCACTCACGATAAAAAAGGAAATCTGTTCAACACCAATGCAGACACGATTGCCGGAACTGTAGCTCAGGCTTTATCAAAACATTTCGATACAGAATTGCTGTTTTGCTTCGATAAAAATGGGGTTTTGGAAAATATTGAAGACGAAAATTCAAATCTGAAAACAATCAACAAACAAGAATTTTCTGAATTAATATCCGCTGGAAAACTCCACAAAGGAATTTTACCAAAACTCGAAAATGCTTTCCGAGCCAAGGAAAATGGCGTTCAGAAAGTGTTTCTTATCAATGAAAAAAAACTCTCATACCAAATAAAATTAGGAAATGAAGGAACTGAAATCTGTCTTTAGCAGAGAAGAACTTGCGGAAAATGCCGTCAAATTGCTGAAAAAACTCATAGCAACACCATCTATAAGCCGTGACGAATATAACGTTTCGCTCATTATAGAAGGATTTTTCAATGAGCATCAAATCAAAGTCAAGCGCTTTAAAAATAATATCTGGGCAACCAACAAACATTTTGATGCCGGCAAGCCATCGATTCTTCTGAATACACATCACGACACGGTAAAACCGAACAAAGCTTATACGTTGGACCCGTTTATTCCTGTAGAAAAAGACGGCAAATTATTCGGTTTGGGAAGTAACGATGCAGGTGCGTCTTTGGTGGCGATGGCGCAGACTTTTCTTTATTTTTATGATGCTGAAAATCTGTCGCACAATCTCGTTATTGCTTTGACAGCTGAGGAAGAAATATCCGGTTTAGATGGCATCGAAGCTTTATTTCCACAACTTCCGAATGTCGAATTAGCCATCGTGGGCGAACCAACCCAAATGAATCTCGCCATCGCAGAAAAAGGTTTACTGGTGATTGACGGCGAAATGACGGGAACCGCTTCTCATTCGGCACATCCAAACGATGACAATGCGATTGTGAAATGTATGAAGGATTTGCAGAATATTCTGGATTTCAAATTCCCCAAAGTTTCCGATTATCTAGGCGAAGTGAAAGTGACTTTGTCGGTCATCAACGCCGGAACGCAACACAACGTGGTTCCCGAAAAATGCAACTTCACGCTGGATGTCCGTGTGACAGACGAATACACGAATCGGGAAGTTTTCGAAATCATCCAATCGCAGATGCAGTCGAAATTGACGCCGAGGTCATTCCGTCTCAATTCCTCAAAAATTGATGTCAATCATCCGTTTGTTCAGGCGGGATTGGCTATGGGCAGGACAACTTACGGCTCGCCTACCTCTTCTGATCAGGCGATTATTCCGTGTACGTCGGTCAAGTTGGGCGTTGGCGACAGTCTCCGTTCGCACACCGCAGACGAGTTTGTTTACATCGACGAAATCCGAGAAGGCATCGATATTTATATCAAAATATTAGAGAAAATATTATAAATATCAATAGCGGCGGGCTTTAGCCCGTTTTAGAAAGGAAAGTAGGAATTGGCTTTAGCCAAAATCTACAAAGTCAGTAAAATAAAAATAATTTGGGCAGCTATTTCCGTCCTCCGTTCCCGCTATTTTTTGCCAGAAGTTTTTCACATAAAAGAAAGTGAAGACTTCGCAAAAAATGAGCTCCACTCAGGCCGGGCTGCAGATTCTATATAAAGCAAGATTTGTCATAAACACAATGTTTGTCATTCCATAGGAAACCTAACGAACATAGAAATTAAATCTTTGATGAGCGTAAGCGTCTTTGCGAACCTTAAAAATGTTTTCAATAAAATTTAAAAAAAATCTTTTCGCGTACTGAGCGGAGTCAAAGTATGCGTTCAAAATATAAAAAAAATGAAAAAAATCTGGCAAAAAGACAACATAAAAACCAATGATTTGGTTAGCAAATTCACAGTCGGGAAAGATTTGGACTTTGACGACAGATTAGCAAAATATGATGTGTTGAGTTCGATCGCTCACGCAAAAATGCTGGCAGAAGTTGGACTGATTCGATTGGATGAAGAGCAGAACATTATTGCAGTTTTGGAAGAAATTCTGATTGACATCGAAAAAGGAAACTTCGACATCGATAAATCGGCAGAAGACATCCATTCACAAATCGAAACGATTCTCATCGAAAAATTGGGGGAAACAGGAAAGAAAATCC
>JAEXJU010000295.1 GCA_023448955.1 Bacteroidota bacterium | reverse complement strand
AAGATTATCTCCTTAATCAATGGACTTCCGAAAGATGCTGGTGCTGTTTTTTATGCTAAAGTTAATAGTTCCGACAGAAAAAATTCTCAAGCCAACCACTCTGTTACCCATTTATTGCACGAAGCTTTAAGAGAAGTTTTGGGTACTCACGTTGAGCAGAAAGGTTCATTCGTGGGTCCGGACTATTTGAGATTCGATTTTTCTCATTTTTCTAAGATGACAGAAGATGAATTGGCTTTGGTTGAAGATAAAGTGAACGCTAAAATCAAGGAAAGTATTGCATTGCAGGAATTCAGAAATATCCCGATTCAGGAAGCTTTGGACAGAGGTGCAATGGCTTTGTTTGGGGAAAAATATGGCGATAATGTAAGGATGATCCAGTTTGGAACATCAATGGAACTTTGTGGTGGGACACACGTAAAAAACACCAGCGAAATCGGACTTTTCAAAATTGTTTCCGAAAGTTCTGCAGCAGCAGGAATCCGAAGAATAGAAGCTATTTCCGGTGATAAATCGGCAGAATATTTCAAAAATCTTGAGAAACAGATCGCAGCACTTTCTCAGTTGCTCAAATCCAAAGATGTTGTAAGATCTATTGAGAAATTAATTGATGAAAACAACTCATTGAAATCTGAAGTGGAAGGTTTCAAAAAAGAGAAAGCAAAAGGCGAAATAGGAGACTGGAAGGGCGCTTATGAGCAGAAAGGTGATAAATTACTTTTGGTAAAGAAAACATCTCTGGACGCCGGTTCCGTGAAAGACATCGTCTTCCAGCTTAAAAAAGAAATCCCGACTTCTATCACGGTTATTCTTTCAGATGCAGACAACAAGCCAATGATCACCGTTGGCGTTTCTGACGATCTTGCAGGTGTTTATCAGGCAGGAGCATTAATAAAAGAGCTGGCCAGAGAAATCCAAGGCGGCGGCGGCGGAAATCCGGGCTTCGCAACAGCGGGAGGAAAAAATCTTGATGGTTTGGAAAATGCGTATCAGAAAGCTTTAAATATTTAAAATCTACGTAAAATTACTTGAAAAGAGAATGTCATATTGATATTCTCTTTTTTATTTTAATCAAAATAAATGAGTAAATTTTCGAAATTATTGCATAAATTTAAACAATTGTAACGATTATCTTATGCTTAAAATAATTGAACTATAAGCGTAAAGTTACAGGAATATTGTTAAATTTTTAAAAATATGCTAAATGAAAACACTTTTACTAGTGCGTCATGCTAAAAGCGACTGGCCGGAAAATGTTGATGATTTTGACCGTCCTCTTACAGAACTCGGGAAAATTAATGCGCCAAAAATGGCTGAATTTCTTAAATCCAAAGATGTAGCTATAGATTTATTCATAAGTAGTCCGGCAAAAAGAGCAAAACATACTTGCGAATTGTTTTCAAAAGTTTTTAATAGGACATTTCAGACCAATGAAAAATTATATAGACCTTCTGAAAGTAACTGTCTTTCTGTAATATTTGATATGGATGATGCGGTCAATTCAGTGGCGCTTTTCTCTCATAACAACGGAATTTCAAATTTTGCCAATTCTCTTTCATCAGAATTAGTTAATCTCCCTACCTGTGGTATTGTTGCTTATGAAATAGACTGCGAAAGATGGTGTGATTTTGAAATGGCGCAGAAAAGATTTCTATATTTTTATTCCCCAAAAAATATCTGAACAATATCTTGATTAAATATTGCCAATCACAAACATATTTTCCATAGTTGGAACGGCACTTCCTCCTTGTTTTTCAAGAGTAATTGCAAATGCCTGAGCATTAGGAATATTTGCTAAAGATACTTTGCTGTCTTTTTCTTCGCTATACATTCCTGCACTAACGGGTTTTCCATCGGCAATAGCCCAAAGCTGATATTGCATACCTTCAGGTGCTTTAGGAAGATCTTCAGCATTCAGGTACACATTTTTTGTCTTTTTATCCCAGAAAACTTCTGCTTTCGAATCGGCGTGATTTTCAACACCTTTTAGAGAAACCATGATCATATCAGGATCCGAAAACATTTTTAGTTTTTGGCTCATTTTTTGATTTGCAGAGTTGAGATAATTTTTCTCATTTTGCAAAGTTGTAAATCTATCTTTATTAACGGATTGATTATTCATCCAGAATAGATTTCCAGAAAGACTTACCAGAAAAAGCACAGATGCAGCGGCTGCAAAAAGTTTCCAGTTACTGTTACCGATTACCCTGATTTCTTCCTGAGGTTTTTCCAAAGGAATTTCAGATGCGACTATGTTATTGATAATCTGTTGAGGTTCATTTTGGATTTTATTCCAGACTTTTGACTTCAAATCATCAGGAGGATTTATAGCCTGTGCATCTGCCAGATCTTCAAGAATCTTTTGCGCTTCCTCAAAAGCGGCTTTTACCTCTGCATTATTCTTCATAACACACTCCAAAATGCCTGCTTCCTCAGGAGAAGCAAAACCTAGAATATAAGATTCTATAATTCCGGATGATATGTATTCTTTAGTATTCAATTTATTGATAATCTTTTAATAAATTCTTTAGTTTCATCAGTGCGTTTCTCATTTTAGTTTTTACAGTTCCTAGTGGTATTTTTAGCTTTTCAGAAATCTCATTCTGTGTGTAACCTTGATAATAAGCTAGTTCTATCAGCTCCTGTTTATCCGTTTCGAGACTTTTCAAGATATTTTTAAGTCCTAAAAAATCAGAAGACTCATCACTTTCAGAAAGTTCTTTTGAGTTATATACGAAATCTGGAAGCGATTGGTTTTTAAGTTCGTTTTGAAAACCTTTGGATTTGAGATAATCAATAGCAGTATTCCTGGCAATGTTGATAATCCAAGTGTAGAATCTTCCTTTTGAGGAATCATACTGGGCAATAGAATGCCATATTTTAACAAAAACATCCTGAATAATCTCTTCTGTATACTCTTTTGAATGGACAATCCTGAGGATAACGCCATATAACGCCCCGGAATAGTTATCATACAAATGATGAAAACCATTTTCGTTTTTATCTTTCAACAGAACGATAAGTTGCTCCTCAGAATATTTTGTTTTAATAATAAAATTTTTTCGATTCAAAAATAATAAAATAAATTTTATGCCAAACAAAATCCAAAGAAACTTTTGCTTCGTAGATAAATTAATAAATCAATTTATTTATAAAAAATGAAAAAGTTAATCTTCAGTCGCATTTTGAATCTAACATTATCACTAGCCTCAGTTTGTTATTTTGCACAGAGTGATAATTTCAAAATTAAAAATCCTTACTACTCCAGAACCGATACCAGAATACTAAAGGTTAGTAATTCCGAATGGAAAAAAATTCTGAAACCCAGTCTTT
Organism: Bacteroidota bacterium; assembly: GCA_023448955.1. GTDB lineage: Bacteria > Bacteroidota > Bacteroidia > Flavobacteriales > Weeksellaceae > Epilithonimonas. Next base: position 693 of record JAEXJU010000295.1, on the reverse strand, counting down.
ACAAAGTTGCAAGAGAAGCAGATACAGAAATGGCTTTCACGGGAAAATATTATGAGTTCGATGAAAAAGGAACTTATTACTGTGCTGTTTGCGGAAATGCACTCTTTCTTTCAACCTCAAAATTTGCTACAACCTGCGGTTGGCCTTCCTTTTATGAGCCTGTTCGCCAAAATAGTGTCAAATATAAAAAGGATACTTCATACAATATGGTAAGAACTGAAGTTCTTTGTGGACGTTGTGATTCTCATCTTGGACATATTTTCGATGATGGGCCGAAACCCACTGGAAAAAGATTCTGTATGAACTCTGTTTGTCTGGATTTTGTGCCGTTAAATAAAAAATAATAATCTAATTATCAGTTATTTATAATTTTTTTTGAAAAAAATAAATCCAAAACAAATCCACTTGTCGTAGATGATTTTAAGAACAAAATATTAATCAAAAAATAAACGAAATGAACACACGTACAAAAATGGCAGCACTTGGAATGATCGCTTTATCATTCGCATTTAGCGGAAATGTCGCAGCTCAGTCTATGAAAGAAAAAACAGTAATGGTTGGAGGAGCACCAATGTATCCTTCAAAAAACATTATAGAAAATGCAGTTAATTCAAAAGATCACACCACACTTGTAGCAGCAGTAAAAGCTGCTGGTTTGGTAGAAACTCTTCAGGGTAAAGGACCATTCACAGT
>JAEXJU010000223.1 GCA_023448955.1 Bacteroidota bacterium | reverse complement strand
GGTCATGACAAACGTTACGCCATTGATGCTTCAAAATTAAATAAAGACTTAGGTTGGAAACCATCTGTCACTTTTGAAGAAGGATTAGGAAAAACTATTGACTGGTTCTTAGAAAACAAGGAATGGCTGGATAATGTAACTTCTGGAGATTATCAGAAATATTACGAAAGTCAATATTCTTAAAAAACAGTAATCAAAATTCAGACTATGAAAGGAATTATCTTAGCAGGCGGATCAGGAACAAGACTTTACCCCTTGACCATTGCAGTAAGCAAGCAACTGATGCCAGTGTATGACAAACCGATGATCTATTATCCGCTTTCAACATTGTTGCTGGCAGGTATTAAGGACATTTTAATCATTACTACGCCACACGATCAAGAAGGATTTATCAAACTTTTGGGAGACGGATCTCAGATTGGTTGTAATATCCAGTACAAAGTCCAGCCAAGTCCGGACGGTCTTGCACAGGCCTTTATACTGGGTGACGAATTTATTGGAAACGATGCAGCAGCTTTAGTTCTTGGAGATAATATATTTTACGGTTCCGAAATGGGAACGCTTCTTAAGAACAAAACCAATCCTGACGGAGGCGTTGTTTTTGCCTACCACGTTTCTGATCCGGAAAGATATGGTGTTGTGGAATTTGATGAGGATTTCAAAGCTCTTTCTATAGAAGAAAAACCAACTAACCCAAAATCCAACTATGCAGTTCCAGGATTATATTTCTATGATAATGATGTGGTAGAAATTGCAAAAAGCATAAAACCTTCTCCGCGAGGCGAGCTAGAAATCACTGATGTCAATAATGTTTACTTAAGCAAAGGAAAACTTGAAGTTGGCGTTCTGGACAGAGGAACTGCTTGGCTGGACACAGGTACTTTCGATTCTTTACAGGATGCTTCAGAATTTGTAAGTGTCATTGAAAAGAGACAAGGTTTCAAAATCGGATGTATAGAAGAGATTGCTTTCAGAAATAAATTTATCAATGAAGAAAAACTTCTGGAAACCGCAGCAAAATATGGTAAAAGCGGATATGGAGAATATCTGAAAAACCTTATAAAATAAACTAAAACAAAACACAAATGAGTGATTCTCATAAGCAACAATGGACGGAAACCATCGAATCCAGCCACTCGCTTTTAGATCTTAATCTTAAGGAAGTATGGCGTTATAAGGATTTGGTTTATATGTTCGTAAAGCGGGATTTTGTATCCAGCTTCAAGCAAACAATTCTTGGCCCTATCTGGTTTTTTATCAATCCCATTTTTACAACTATAGTCTATATTGTTGTTTTTGGAAATATTGCAAAGTTATCAACAGATGGCGCTCCTAAAATCCTGTTTTATCTTGCCGGGATCACTTTGTGGAATTACTTTTCAACTTGTCTTAACTCCACTTCCAACGTTTTTACAGCCAATGCCAGTATTTTCGGAAAAGTATATTTTCCAAGGCTGGTAATGCCATTATCTATTGTGTTTTCTAACTTAATGAAGCTAGGCGTACAAATGGCTCTATTTCTGGTAGTCTTCTTTTATTATTTATTTCAAGGCGAAGTTCAGCCTAATTGGTGGATATTGGCAACACCTTTCCTAATAGCATTGATGGCAATTTTTGCACTGGGATTAGGAATGATATTTTCTTCATTAACTACCAAATACCGAGACCTGCAGATGTTACTTTCATTTGGGATCAGTTTGTATATGTATGCCACTCCGGTTATTTATCCGGCTTCCAGCCTTAAAGGAATTTTCAGAACTATTTCTTATTACAATCCGCTGACGGGAATTTTCGAATGCTTCAAATATGCTTGGTTAGGCGTAGGAGATTTTAGCCCGGCAATGCTGATCATAAGTAGTGTAATTATTCTGGTCATTCTGGCCATTGGAACCGTGATTTTCAATAAGGTGGAAAAAGGTTTTATGGATACCGTTTAAATCCTAATTATAATGAATTGGATCAAGTTCTTCAAAACATTAAAAAAATATTATTATCTGGAGCCTGCTTTTGATAATATCATAACTGATTATAGGAAAATAGAAAATCTTAAAAAAAAGTATAACTGCAATATTGATTACCGCGTAAGAATATCCTATGACGACGTAGAAAATTTCCAAATTGGAAGAAATGTTTATATCGGTGCATATTCTGTCATTTTTGTGATGAATGAAAACGGTAAAAGAGACTGCCAATTAATCATCGGTGATGACACTTATATTGGGGAACAAAATAATATCCGTGCTGCCGGAGGAACAATCAGAATCGGAAAAAAATGCTTAATTTCTCAGCAGGTAAGTATTATTGGATCCGATCATAATTATAAAAAAGGAATCAATATCCAGGACCAGCCTTGGAAAGAAGAAAACAGCGGTGTAGAAATTGGAGATGATGTGTGGATTGGCTGCTCTGTACAAATAATGGCAGGTGTCAGGATAGGCAGTGGTGCTGTAATTGCAGCAGGAAGTGTAGTTACAAAAGATGTTGAAGAGAATACAGTAGTCGCAGGGGTTCCCGCAAAATTTATAAAACACAGAGAATGAAACCTATTGCAATAAAAGCAGAAGATATTTCGAAACAATACCGTCTAGGACAAGTCGGAACAGGAACCCTATCGCATGATCTTAACCGCTTCTGGCACAGAATCAGAGGAAAAGAAGATCCATATTTACGAATCGGTGAGGTTAATGACAGAACGACAAAGGGTAATAGTGACTATGTCTGGTCGCTCAGAGATATCAACTTCGAAATAGAACAGGGCGATGCCGTAGGAATTATAGGAAGAAACGGCGCAGGAAAATCAACATTATTAAAATTACTGAGTAAGGTTACAAAACCAACTACCGGGAAAATATATACCAACGGAAGAATTGCATCACTCCTGGAAGTGGGCACAGGATTCCACCCTGAGATGACAGGTCGTGAAAATGTTTTTTTGAATGGTGCTATTCTTGGGATGACAAGAAAAGAAATCACTCGTAAATTTGATGAAATAGTAGATTTTTCAGGTGTTGAAAAGTATATTGACACGCCGGTAAAACGATACAGTTCTGGGATGTATGTCCGTCTGGCATTTGCTGTTGCTGCCCATTTGGAATCAGAAATATTGATTGTAGATGAAGTTTTGGCTGTCGGAGATTTGGAATTTCAGAAGAAATGTCTCGGCAAAATGGGTGATGTGAGTAATGGTGAAGGAAGAACCGTTCTTTTTGTGAGTCACAATATGGCTTCTATAAAACAGCTTTGTAACAAAGGCCTTTTCCTGGAAAAAGGACTTATCAAATACGATGGTAATATTGATGAATGTATCAATCTTTACTCTAATGACAATATTTCTGCAGACTCATCTATTCTCGATACTCTGAGTATCAAGGATCCTAATCTTAGCATTTCTCATTTTTCTGTAAATGGTATCAACGGAACACTGATACCCATGAACTTTGACAACAACCAACTGACTATCAGAATAGAAGGCGAACTAAAAGAAGAAGCCGAATTTGAGCTGGAATCTTTGTTTTTCAATAATTTTGATATCCCAATGATGTTCTACGCTCCCGGTCATTATGAAGGTCCAAAAAAGTTCCCAAAAGGAAAATTCATCATAGAGCGCACCATAACTCTCCCAGAAGGCATGAACAAAGGAAATCTTTACATGCAGACATACCTGGCAAATCCTGGCAAAAAAATGTATTCGGATCTCAAAAATAAAATCCGTGTGGAGTTTGAAGGGACAAGAATGCAAACCGGATGGGTCTTCCAAATAGATAGTGCCGGAATTTTATATTTAAAATAATTTTGAAAAAAAAATTCATCACATACGGAAGTAATGCTTTCCTTCAGTCTGCTAAAAGAATTATAGAAGAAGCCAAATCATTGAATATTTTTGATGAAACGCAGCGCTACGGATATTCGGATTTGCCTTATGCGCTGAAATCTTCTCCGCTTTTTTTGGATAAAAAGAAAGGTGGTTTTTGGGTTTGGAAAGCGTATGTTATTTTGGATAGTCT
>JAEXJU010000105.1 GCA_023448955.1 Bacteroidota bacterium | reverse complement strand
ATCATTATTATATTAGACTTTTCGATTTCTACTTCACGGTTTTCGTCCTGTGCATGAAGAAGTCTTTTATAATGATTATAGACGGCGATGGATAGCTGCTTCTTAGCCTGATCCTGTCCGATCACATACTCATCCAGAAAAGCTTTTATCTCTCTTGGTTTTTTGAGTTCATCAAGAGATTCCGCCATGGAAACATTGCTTGTTTGATTAACACTGTCTTTCACGATAGCGTGAGCCTGCTCTATGCAGTTCTCACATATAAATCCATTCTGGCCGGAAATCAGGATCTGAACTTCATTCTTTTTTCTGCCACAAAATGAACATTGATTTGGATTCATAAATCTTTAAATTCTTATAATTAAAAAAAAGAAGTGAAAACTTCTTTTATGCATTGATTATGGATTCCTGTATTTCTTTATATTCTTCAGGCGTAAATATCAGCCTGACATTTTTAAAGTTAAGATCATCCATACTATTAAGTGGTACAAGGTGAATATGAGCATGCGGAACTTCCAGACCAACAACAGCGATGCCTACTCTTTTACAAGGCACAGCTTTTTTAATCTGTTTTGCAATATTCTGGGTAAATGCCCATAGTTCTTTGTATTCATCAGATTCCAGATCAAAAATCAGATCTGTCTCTTTTTTAGGAACAACCAGAGTGTGACCTTTTACCAAAGGCATTGCATCCAGAAAAGCAATATGTTTATCGTCTTCCGCAATTTTATAACTAGGAATTTCTCCGCTGATGATTTTAGAAAAAATACTGCTCATAATTTTTTATATTGATTTCTACTTCAGCAATTATTAAACCAATGTTTATAATGAAATCTCTAAAACTTCAAAAGAAAGTTTATTACCATTTGGCAACACAATATCAGCAGTTTCGCCAACAGTCTTTCCTAGCAGACCTTTTGCGATAGGCGTGTTAACAGAAATCTTTCCGGCCTTCAGATCACTTTCATTATCCGGCACCAGCGTAAACTTCTGCTCACCTTTGGTGGCATTGTTTTTTAATCTAACAGTAGTAAGTATAGAAACTTTGCTTAGATCCAGCTGGCTGCCGTCAATTATTTTTGATGTAGCAATAGCATCCTTCAGTTTAGAAATTCTCATCTCCAGCATTCCCTGAGCTTCTTTTGCAGCATCATATTCCGCATTTTCGGACAAGTCGCCTTTGTCTCTTGCTTCCGCAATCTGTTGCGTTATTTTTGGTCTTTCGATTGTTTCCAGCTGTTCCAGTTCGGTTTTCATTTTGTCCAAACCTTCTTTGGTTACATAGTTCATAACAATAATATTTATCGTTTGTATAAAAAAATAATCCGACCTTTGCCGGATACTAATTTGTCTTGAATTCAGTTTACAAATATATAATTATTTTTTGAAATGAGAACCAAAAAAAACAGAGCCTTATTTATATTTATTTTGATTATCAGTATTTTAAGCATCAACAATTCTTGTAATGAAAGGAATGAAACCGTTAGTTGTTTTCCAAACACACCCATAAGTGCAGTTATCAACTTAAGCTTACCTACATATTATAATTTGCAAACTCCTGGCAACTGGGCCTACACTAGAGATGAAACAGGAACAGGAACCAATGGATTAATTATTTACAGCTTTTATAACAGTTCAAATGGATTAGGATTCATGATCTACGACAGAAATGCACCTCATATCTGTCCCGGAAATGATACTGTTCTAAAAGTTAATGAAGGATCTACGAAAGTAATTTGCCCCAAGGATAATGCAGAATGGTTTTTAACGACTGGCCAGCCATTGAACGATGTTGCAAAAACAGGTCTTAAGACCTATCGCTATTATGATTACAATCCAACTACAAAAATATTATCTGTATATAATTAAGAAATGAAAGTCGTAATCCAGCGTGTGATAAATTCTTCAGTAGAAGTAGATGGAGAAATTGTAGGAAAAATCAATAAAGGTTTAATGCTTCTTATAGGTGTAGATGAAACAGATGAAACCAACGATGCAGACTGGCTTGTAAAGAAAGTTCTGGATGTCAGGGTTTTTTCCGATGACGAAGGCAAAATGAACCATTCTGTGAAAGACATCAATGGTGAAATACTTTGCATCAGTCAGTTTACATTGATTTCAGATTACAAAAAAGGAAACAGACCCTCTTACATAAAAGCTGCCAAGCAAGATAAAGCAATACCACTGTTTGACTATTTTAAGGAAGAACTGAAAAAATCCGGTTTGAATATTGAAAGCGGAATTTTTGGGGCAGATATGAAAGTTTCATTAATTAATGACGGACCTGTCACTTTGGTTTTTGACAGCAAGACAAAATCATAAAGGAGCAGATAGTTGCTCCTTATTTTTTAATCGACTTCATATTCCAATTTTATAGTAATGCTGGCTTCCTTTTCCTTGGAAGTAGTATTGTAAGTTCCGCCATATGAATAATCTTCATTGGAATTCGGTGCGGTAATCTGAATCACACCCATTGTTGCTTTTTTCAAATTTCCAAGATTGCTTCCAGCATTTTCAGCAATTTTTTCTGCACGCTCTTTAGCGTCTTTCGTAGCATTGGCAATCATTTCCTGCTTTACATCAGACAGTTTTGTATAAAAATACTGAGGCGATGAAGATGTAAACTCAATCCCGCGGTTGATGATTTCAGTAATATTTCTGGAGATATTTTCAATTTTTGAAACTTCTTTGGATTGGATAGAAACACTTTGCGTTAAATTGTACCCGGAAAACTCGACTTGCTGGTAATTACCGTTGGAATCCGTATAACTCCTAAATTGTTTCTGAATATCAACCGCCGAAAAAACCATTTCGTTTTCCTTTATACCTTTGGAAATGAGATAATCCGAAATCACTTTTCGGTCAATAGC
>JAEXJU010000038.1 GCA_023448955.1 Bacteroidota bacterium | reverse complement strand
CTTTAGTAAAGTCCATTGATCAGGAAGAAAAAATTTCTGAGTCTGAACTTAAAACTATCAAAGGAAGCGGATTGGAAGGTAGAATTACAAAAGAAGATATCCTTAATTTTGTGAAAAATAGGAGTTCAGTTCAATCTACTCCAGTTCAGCATGTGGTTTCTCAGCCTGCTCAAAATTCATCACCAGCACCAAAAGTTTCAAGTGCGCCAATTCAAGTTGGAGAGGGCGATGAAATTATCCAAATGGACAGAGTTCGTAAAATCATTGCAGATGCGATGGTTAATAGCAAACATACTTCGCCACACGTGACGTCTTTTATAGAGACTGATGTGACGAATGTTGTGAACTGGAGAAATGCCAATAAAAATTCTTATCAGAAAAGAGATGGTGAAAAACTGACGTTTATGCCGATTTTCATTCGTGCGGTTGTGAAAGCGATTCAGGATTTTCCAATGATCAATGTGTCTGTGGATGGCGATAAAATCATCAAAAAGAAAAATATTAATATCGGAATGGCAACAGCTCTTCCGGATGGAAACCTGATTGTTCCTGTGATCAAAAATGCAGACCAGCTGAGCTTGTCAGGTTTGGCAAAAGCTATTAATGATTTGGCTTATAGAGCAAGAAATAAAAAACTGACGCCGGCTGATACGCAAGGTGCAACTTATACCATTTCTAATGTTGGGACTTTCGGAAACCTGATGGGAACTCCGATTATTCCTCAGCCTCAGGTGGCGATTTTGGCGGTTGGAGCCATTGTTAAGAAACCTGCAGTTATCGAAACGGAATTTGGTGATGTGATTGCAATCCGTCAGAAGATGTTTATGTCGCATTCTTACGACCATAGAGTGGTGGACGGCAGTCTTGGCGGAATGTTCCTAAAACACGTGAATGATTATCTTGAAAATTGGGATCTAAATACTGAAATATAATAGCAAAGCCTCAGAATTTTCTGAGGCTTTTTATAATTAATTTAATTGTTTGGAAATTTGGTGTTTTTAATTTTAAATAGATGTGTGCACTTTTACAGTTCTGAGTTTAACCCGCAATTTGCCAAAAATATGTTGTAGTATCTTATTTAACTATTCGGTATTATTTTAGTTGTTTGAAGTTTTCTGTTTTTACTATTAATTTCTGTAGTTGAAACAGATTCATTTAAAGCATTTATGTCAATAGAATTATTTAGTTCCTTTTGCTTAATTTTTTCAATTTTTTCCAAAGTTAAAAATGATTTGAATGCCGGCTCTGATTCATAATGCATATTGATTTTAATAATTAAACCAGGTTTAAAAACATTTGTCTTTTTACTTTCTAATATCGAATAAAGATAAGAAGTATTGTTAATTTTGTTTTTTGATATAAAAAATTCAAATAACCGACTGTCTGATTTCACAGTATACTTGATACAATCAAATTTTTCTATTTTTATTTTTTCTTCACTAACGACTTCAAAATTTCGAGTTTCCTTTTTTTTTAAAGTAAGGGTTTTGTAATTTATTTCATTATTTTTATCAAATTCATATGAAGATAGATAGCCATTGTAATAAATAAATTTGAGATTTAATGTTATATTGTCAATTTTAATTACATTAGGATTTATTTCGGACACAGACCAAATAGTTTCTCGATTAGCAACTTTATAGAACAATCTTTTGTCAAATAAAATTTTATCTTGGCTTAAAACGAAAACAGAAATAATCAGAGAGAAAAATATAATTTTTTTTTTATACATAACATAATAATGCTTACAATGTCTTAAAACAGATAAATAAATGTAACGAAACTACGAAAATTTCTCAAATAAGTTGTTTTACAAATCATCCAACTCATCACTTCCAGCCTGTCCTTCATTCATCAGATAAGCTTTCAGGAAAGGCGTCAAGTTGCCATTCATTACGCCATCCACATCTGAGGTTTCATATCCTGAGCGCACATCTTTTACCAATTTGTACGGATGCATCACATAATTCCTGATTTGAGAACCCCATTCGATTTTCATTTTGCCGGCTTCGATTTCGTTTCTGGCTTTCATTCGTTCTTCGAGTTCGATTTCATAAAGTCGGGAACGCAAGAGTTGCATTGCCTTTTCTTTATTCTGCAGCTGAGAACGCGATTCCGAGTTTTCAATGATAATTCCTGTTGGTGCGTGACGAAGACGAACCGCTGTTTCAACCTTATTTACGTTTTGTCCACCAGCTCCGGAACTTCGCATCGTTTCGAAACTGATATCGGCAGGATTGATGTTGATTTCAATCGTGTCATCCACCAAAGGATAAACATAAACCGAAACAAAACTCGTGTGACGCTTGGCATTACTATCAAAAGGCGAAATCCTCACCAATCTGTGAACGCCATTTTCACCTTTCAGATAACCGAAAGCAAACTCTCCTTCGATTTCTAAAGTCACCGTTTTTACACCAGCAACATCACCTTCCTGGAAATTCAGTTCACGAATTTTGTAGCCTTGTTTGTCTGCCCACATCGTGTACATCCGCATCAGCATACTTGCCCAGTCGCAGGATTCTGTTCCGCCGGCTCCGGCTGTGATTTGAAGAACGGCAGATAATTCATCGCCTTCATTGGACAACATATTTTTGAACTCCAGATTTTCAATTTTTTCTACCAATTGAGGAAAAGTTTCATCCAGTTCTTGTTCAGAATCTGGATCTTCTTTTGCAAACTCCATCAAAACTTGTAGATCTTCGAATTGGGTGTTGATTTCCTCATAACTTTCAACCCATTTTTTCTTGGAGCGAAGTTGTTTCAGAAAAACTTCGGCTTCTTTTGGTTTTTCCCAAAATTCTGGTGCAGCCGTTTTCTCATCGTCATTAGAAATTTCAATTTTCTTTTTCTCGATGCCAAGAAACTTGTGAAGGTCTTCTATTCTGGATTGTATATCTTTTATTTGGTCTGTGTTTACCACGTCTGTTTTGATTTTTGCAAAAGTAAGGAGAAATTAGTGAATGTTGATGATTCCTGTTTAATTCGAAAATTTTAATACAATGGGCACGAAGATTTTTTTTAAATAAACTATGCATTAAGGTACAAAGTTTAAATTCTTTAAAAATGAATAGTACATTTTTCTATCGCAGATTTTTTTAAAAATCAGCAAAATATGTCAAATCTGCGAAAGATAATTTAAATTTATTTTACTTGTAATCAGTTAGTTAATTATTTATCTTAAATTTAATTAACAAATTCAGGCAACCATTTCGGGTTTTTACCGTCTTATAGTCAGAAAGAGAAAATGAACAAAGATTTACAACATATCTTTTCCAAAGCAAAGAAAAATGATAGACTAGCTCAGAAGAGTTTGTTCGAGATGTTTTCTGGGAAAATGTTGTCGGTTGCTAATTCTTACATCAATAACCGGGATGATGCGGAAGATGTTTTAATGAATGCCTTTTATAAGGCGTTTACCAAAATTGAAGATTGTAAGAATTACGAATCATTTCCTTTCTGGCTGAGAAAAATTGTGGTGAATGATGCGATTAGTTTCATTCGGAAAAACAAACATATTTTGTACGCTGAAACTGAATTTTCGGATTCGATGGCGGAACAGATTGAAGATATTGATGAACTTTCTAAAGACATTGATTTAGATGTGATTTTTAAGGAAATGCCAATCGGTTACAAACTGGTTTTCAATCTTTCGGTTTTTGAGGAAAAGAAACATCATGAAATTGCGGAAATCCTGAACATCTCGGAAGGAACAAGTAAAAGCCAGCTGAACAAAGCAAAAAAATGGCTGAAAGATTATTTTAATCAACAAAACACCAAGCAAAATGCAGAATCTGAAATCTAAATACGAACAAAAGGAAATGAAAGTTTCCGAAGGTCTTTGGGACAGATTGGAAGAAAAACTAGACCAAGTTCCTGAGAAAAAGAGAAAGCCAAAAATGATTTGGTGGAGATTTGTTGCAGTCATTATTCTAATTGTTAGTTTTAATGGTTTTTCTTGGATGACTGATATTGAGAATAAAGTGAAAAAATACCGCGTATTAAAATATCCTTCTCGGGTAGAAAATCAAATTTTTACTGCAAATGAACAAGCTGCTTATGACCAACAATTTAAAACATCAGTTCCTTTGAAAAATAATATTAATAAGAATCCCAAAATTGAGAATCTGGAAATTGCTAAAAATCTACGAATTGAGAATTATAAAAATAATGTTCAAATTCCTGAAAAAGAAATAATTATTAAAAAAGAAGAACCTCAGATTGTTTCTAAAACAGTAGAGCAAATGGCTCAAAACGATATTCAAAGACCAAGAGAAAAAGTTAAATATGTGTCATCTTCCGACCTTCTTTTCGGAGTAGAAATCGACAAAGCCAAAACTGAGACCTCAAAATCTGCAATGGGAATCAATACTTTGAAACCAAAAAATGATTCTGATTTTCCCAATCCAAAACGTATCAAACTCTTCGGAATTACACTTTACGACAAAGATTCTATAACAACTAAATAAACTATTATGAAGACCAAAATTCTACTTATGGCAATGCTTTCCAGCTTTGCTACAGCCCAAACTACGCTTGATAGCCAGATGAAATCCTATACGGAAAAAGTCAATTCAATTGTATCGACAGAAAAAGCGAATATGAAAATGGAAATTGACAAAATTGATGAAGCTTTTTCGTCCGGAAAAATAACAAAAGCCGAACAAATTGCTCAAAAAGATGCAGTCTCCAAAAGATATGAAACACTCATCAATGATAAAATTGAAAATGAACGCCAGCAGCTGGAAGAGATTACAAAAACGGCGGTTACCCATTCGGTTTATAGCACTGACACACTCAGAAATAAGAATGTGATGGTTTTCAAAAGTTCCGGTTTGACCATTAACATCAAAAAAGATAAAAAAGAACCTACTGAATATATCAACACAAGCAGTATCAGTGTTGGCTATGCATTTGCGAATCTTACAAAAGATAAAGGCAGTTTTAATCCATTTGAGAACGATTCTGAAATGAGAATCGGAAATTCTCACAGTGTTGAAGTGCAGTTCAGACGAGATAAGCAACTCGGAAGTTTTACCAGTCCTTGGATTCTTAGATATGGATTGGCTTACAGAACGGACACTTACATGCCGAAACGTCCACAGGTTTTTGTTCAGGAAAATTCGCAATTGTTTCTTGAGAATTTTGAAGAAGGCAGACTGAAGCGTTCCAAACTTCGAAATGTTTATCTGACTTTACCGATAGAATTTCAGCTTTATCTTAATCCAAAATATACCGAATATGATGGTAAGCAATACCTGGATGTGAGGAAAAAAATGTGGAAAATCGGCGTAGGTGCTTATGCAGGAATCAACACCAGAAGTATTGTGAAAGTTAAATACTATGATGAAGGAAGCAAATTCCAGAAATATGATTACACTTTGGATGATGGCGTGAATGCGTTCTTATTTGGAGGAAAATTCAGTTTGGGTTATGGTGGTGTTAATTTGTTCATCAAAAAAGATTTTACTCCAATTTTTAATAACAAAGCCAATCTACCAAATAAAAACGGAATCCAATTCGGAATTGAGATTGCTAATATTGATTTTTAAATTTTCATATAACATTTTTATACACTATTTTCTTATTAAAGCATACTTTTTATTAAGTGTGCTTTTTTTTAAGAATATATTCAGAATGTTTGTCATTCCGTAGGAATCTAAACTGCTGAGATTCCTACCTTTAGATTTGTATTGTAAAAAATTAATACATTAG
>JAEXJU010000058.1 GCA_023448955.1 Bacteroidota bacterium | reverse complement strand
GGTATGAATATCGCCAAAGCATTATCAAAATATGATAAACTGAAACCAGAAGACCAACAATTGGTGGATGAAATGAAGGCCATCCTGAACAACGAAAACGATTCTAGATTTTCTGTGTTGGAAAGTGCCAAAAAAATGGAAGGCTGCATCCGTAATACAGGAATCCACGCTTGTGGCGTTATCATCACACCAGAACCTGTAAGCAACCTTGTTCCGATCACTATTGCTGCGAAAGATGCCGATATTTTGGTTTCCCAGTTCGACAACTCTGTTGCGGAAAGCGCAGGTCTGCTGAAAATGGACTTTCTAGGTCTGAGAACTTTAACGATTATTAAAGATGCCGTTAAACTGGTCAAAGAACGCCACGGTGTTGATATTGACCCAGATGCTATTCCGCTGGACGATGCTAAAACGTATCAGTTATTCAAAGAAGGGCGAACAATCGGGATTTTCCAATACGAAAGTCCGGGAATGCAAAAATATATGCGTGAGCTGAAACCTACAGTTTTTGCAGATCTTATTGCAATGAATGCCTTATACAGACCTGGCCCTATAAAATACATCCCGAATTTCATCAACAGGAAACACGGAACAGAAGAAATCATTTATGATTTACCAGAAACGCAAGAATATCTGGAAGAAACTTATGGCATCACAGTTTATCAGGAGCAGGTAATGCTATTATCTCAGAAACTCGCCAACTTTACCAAAGGTGAGGCCGACACGCTGAGAAAAGCGATGGGAAAAAAGCAGATAGACGTACTGAATAAAATGTATCCGAAATTTATAGAAGGCGGACGAAAAAATAATCTGGACGAGGAAAGATTAGAAAAAATCTGGAACGACTGGAAAGCCTTTGCGGAATATGCTTTTAACAAATCTCATTCTACTTGTTATGCGTGGATTGCCTACCAAACTGCCTATCTAAAAGCCAATTTTCCTGCAGAATATATGGCGAGTGTGATGAGTAACAACATCAACAATACCGCTTCTATCACTATGTTTATGGAAGATTGCAAAGCGATAGGTGTGGATGTTTTAGGTCCCGATGTGAATGAATCTCAATATAAATTCTCTGTAAATGACAATGGCCAGATTAGATTTGGTTTGGGCGCCATAAAAGGAATTGGCGAAGGTCCAAGTGAGGCTATCACCAAAGAAAGACAAAACGGAAGATTCAAAACCATTTATGAGTTCTTTGAGCGTGTTCCTTCTTCTCAAGTCAATAAAAGAGTGGCGGAAAGTTTGGTAATTGCTGGTGCATTTGACGAATTGGATTCTTATCACCGCGGACAGTATTTTGACATAGACACAGCCGGAAGAACCAATCTGGAAAGGCTATTACGATATGGGCAGAGTTTCCAAGAAAGTAAAAACGAAATGGAAAATTCTCTTTTTGCAGATTTTGCAGACGAGGTAAAAATAGAACAACCCAAATTATTGCCTTGCGCAGAATGGCCAAATATGCACAAACTGAACAAGGAAAAAGAAATTATCGGGTTTTATCTTTCTGCACATCCGCTGGACGAATTCAAATATCAATTTCAATTTTTGCAAGGTGTGCTTTCTAAAAAAGCCATTTTAGAAGAAAAAAAAGAGGAAGTTGCGTTGGAAGAAGTGTTGCCTATTTTAGAACCTGACAACTCACCAGATGATGATATGCCAGATATTTTGGCTTCCGACGAAAGCGGATTGGAAGACGAAATAATAGAAGAAACCACCGTGAAAGCAGAACCAAAAGGTAATTTTAATTTCCTGAATCTGGACGAAGTAGAAGCTTTCAAAGATTTGGCTTTTCCTGCAAAACCAGCCGAACTTTTCGAAGAAAAGAAAAGCTGGAAAGACCGACAAAACGAAAAAGACAACACCAAAGAATACACCGTTGCAGGACTTATCACAGAATACAGAGTTGCAGATGGTTTCCGAAGTGGCGAGAAAGTCGCCTTTGTAACACTGGAAGATTACACCGGATCTTATTCTTTCCGTTTGGGAGACAGAGATTATATGAAACTGAAAGAAAAACTGGAAATCCAACGATTTGTTATAATGAAAATCAAATTTTCACAGGGAAAAGACGGTCGCGTTTTTGTGAATGTGAATGATGTGCTGGAACTTAAAGAAGCCTTTGACAGATTTGCAAAAAGCCTCTCGATAGTGGTTCCATTGGAAACTCTGAGAGATAGTGACATCCGCTTCTTTCGGGAAAAGATCATTGAAAACAGAGGCGATCAAAAATTACAGTTCCTGATTAAAAACCCCGAAGATCAATCGGTATTGGAGGTTATATCAATGCAGCACCAAATAAATATCAATGAAGAACTTTTAGAAGTTATTAATAAAATAAACAATTACAACTTCTTTTTAAATTAGTTAAAATTAAACAATTGATTAATTAGAATAAATCGTCTATAAATAATAGGCGATTTTTTTATTTAATACACAAAGTATATATAAAAACACAAACCAATAATAAATAATCATTAAATTTAAAAAAAAACTAAAAATATTATTGTTTAATTAAAATCAATAAACTATTTTTGGAATGATTAAAAAATTTAACAATTATGAGAAAAATTCTACTATCAAGCTTTCTAGCTTTGGGAATCCTTGCCAATGCTCAGTTTTCGGAAAATTTTGATGCCTCCACTAGCGCTCCTGCCGGATGGACAGTTATCAACGGTGGCGGTACTTCAACCTTTATTTTTTCCGCGGGTGCGCCAGGCTCGGTTCTATCTGCTCCTAACGCCGCTCAAATTAATTATGATGCCGTTGCACACGATGATTATTTAGTAACACCGGCTATTACCGTAACAGCTGGAGTTAATGACAGATTAACATTCTTCGTAAAGAATCAGGATCCGCTTTACGTGGAGAACTACGACGTGAAAGTTTCTACAACTACGGCTACAGCAGCAGCATTTACAACTTTCATCAAAGCCAACGGACCAGCGCCTAACGCTTGGACACAAGTAGTTCTGGATCTAACTCCATATTTGGGACAAACCATTTATATTGGTTTCCACGCTACTTCAGCAGATATGTTCAGACTATTATTTGACAATGTTGTGAATGACACAGCACCAACAGCAGCGCCGAACTGTCCAAGTCCAGCTACGCCGGCTAACAATGCCACAAACAT
>JAEXJU010000028.1 GCA_023448955.1 Bacteroidota bacterium | reverse complement strand
CTGTCAATAGATCAGCATATAGAATAGCTTTGGAATGAGCTCACCAGAGTGGCTCCTGAAAGCAAAGGAACATTATTGATGATCCCGAAACCATACATCGTTCCGGGAGGCAGATTTAATGAGTTTTTCTATTGGGACAGTTATTTTGTAATGCTTGGTCTGCAGACCTCCGGAAGACTGGAAATGATGTATAACATCGTAGAAAACTGTTCATACCTTATCAATACCTTCGGATTTGTCCCTAATGCAAGCAGAAGCTATTTTCTTAGCCGCTCGCAGCCACCATATTTTTCCCTGATGCTGGATTTGATATTTGAAACGACCAATGATACTGATATCTATATCAAGAATTTCGAAACAATGCAGAAAGAATATGAATTTTGGATGGATGGTTTAGAAGAGATCAGTGATGGTTTTGCATTGAAAAGAGTTTTGAAAACCAATTCCGGAGATGTTCTGAACAGATATTATGACGATGAAAATAAGCCACGTCCGGAAAGCTATATGATGGACATTAATGACTCTAAAACATCTGAAAGCCCAGAGTTCTTTCGAAATATCAGAGCTGCTTGTGAGTCTGGCTGGGATTTTTCCAGCAGGTGGTTCAGAGATGGTGATAATATACAGACCATTTATACTTTGGATCTCGCCCAGATAGATCTTAACTGCCTTCTCTGGCATTTGGAAAATACATTGTCTAAAACTGCAAAGCTAATTAATAGACCTGATCTTGAAAATATATATGGAAAGCTTGCTGGGCAAAGGAAAAATAATATTCAGAAATATTTTTGGGATGATAAAGTTGGACTTTACAAAGATTACAACTTTAAGACTGATAAGGTCACTTCTTCAGAACATATCGCTGCTTTATATCCTTTATTTTTAGGAATAGCAGACCAACATCAGGCAGAATATATCTCCGAAAATCTAGTGAATAAATTTCTTAAACCGGGAGGTTTGGTAACCACAACAAAGGAATCCGGTCAGCAATGGGATTCTCCGAATGCCTGGGCGCCATATCAGTGGATCGGCTTTACAGCGATGAAAAATTATGGTTTTGATGATATTGCATCAACAATAAATAAAAACTGGTGCAGCAATGTAGAACGAGTATATGAAAACACTGGAAAGCTGATGGAAAAATATAATGCAATGGATATTCACAGCATTGCAGGTGGTGGGGAATATCCGAACCAGGATGGATTTGGATGGACAAATGGTGTCTATAGTAAATTAAAAGTAAGCAAATAATAAACCTTAAATAATCAATATATGAAAAAGAGAACTATTTATTGGGCAGTAGGTGTTGCATCACTTTACTTTCAGAATGTCTACGGACAAGAGTCTACAAAAGATTCTGTAAAAACAAACAGTATAGATCAGGTAGTCATTACCGGTAATTCCAGACCAAAAGCAAAATTAGAATCTTCTACAGCGATCTCCACGTTTACAGCTAAAGAAATTCAGAAGCAAAATCCTATCAGCGCGGCGGCTCTGCTTCAGAGAGTTCCGGGTTTCGCTGTGGAGACATCTGGTGGTGAAGTAGGAAATAACCTTTTCTCCAGAGGTATCCCTTCAGCAGGTGCTTACGAATTTGTGCAGGTTCAGGAAGACGGATTACCTGTTTTTGAAGATGGCGCACTCCAATTTGCCAATGCAGATAATTTTTTCCGTGTGGATAATACAACAGGAAGATTGGAAGCATTAAGAGGTGGTTCTGGTTCTATTTTTGCAACAAATTCTCCCGGAGGTTTGATTAACTTTATTTCAAAAGAAGGAACCAATGATTTCAAAGGCATTGCAAAATTGGAAACCAGTACTTATGGTTTGATGCGCACAGATTTCAATCTTGGCGGAGCAGTCATTCAGGATAAATTATTTTTTAATGTAGGAGGTTTTTACAGAACGGATGACGGATTGAGAAAAACAGGCTTCAAAGCAAACAATGGTGGACAAATCAGGATGAATTTGAAATATGTTTTTGATAAAGGCTATGCCAAAGTATATTACAAAAAACTGGATGACAGAAATACTTTTTTCCTGCCGATTCCTTTGAACCGTGATGGAAATGATATCAAAGAGTTTTCCGGTTTCGATGCGAATTATGGAACCTATAGCTACAACTCAATCAGCCAGCTGAATATTCCTCAGCCTGGTGGAGGCTATTTCAAAAGAAATCTTCAGGATGGGATTCATCCTAAAGTAGATGCTATTGGAGCGGAATTCAAATATGATCTTGGCGGTAATTTTTCAGTGCTTAACAAGACAAGATATACCAGTATCAATATGAATTATACCGGGATTTTCCCAGCTGGAAAGCCAAAAACTGCTGCTGAATTTGCTTCGGTAAAAGGTATTGCAGCGGGTAAATATCAATATTCCCTTGCAGGTAATGGTCAGCTTGTTAATCCTCAATATGTGCAACAGCTTGGTTTTTGGGCGATTGACAAGCAGATGGATAATTTTGTTAATGATCTGCAATTCAGCTATAAACTGGACAAAGGTTCTGTTACAGCAGGTTTTTATAAATCCAATTGGAAATCCAATCAATATTGGAACTGGAGTAATATCCTTACAACCGCAACAGACAAACCACAATTGCTGAACCTGGTAGATACGTCTCTCAGCCCGAATGATGTCGGCTATTCCAAAACGTATAACGGGGTTACACAGATGTCTTTCCTACTAAGAGATACACAGACACAGGGAAGGCTGAATGATGTTTATGCTAATTTGGATTACAATGTAACGGATAATCTCAACATTAATGTTGGTGCTCGTTATAGCAGGGATTTTTACAGAGGCTATTATGTTAATACCACATCGGCAAATCTCAATAATTCCGGATTGACAACAGATGGGACTCACGGTTTTTCTACAACAACTGCAGATGATAATATGAGTGTACTTGGAAATCAATATAATTATTGGAGATATGATATCGATAAATTATCCTATACTTTTGCCGCAAATTATAAAATCAATTCTAATAATGCTGTTTACGGCAGATTTTCTCACGGATTTAGATCTCCTAACGAAGAAGCATATTACAATTATTTCTCTACCTCAAATCCGGATCAGCCTCTTAAACCGGTAACAACCAATCAGATCGAAGCAGGGTATAAATATTATACAAGCCAGTTTACGATTGGTGTGATTCCGTTCTATTCTACACTTAAAAATCTTTCTTTTACAGATGTTTTTTCAGACGGAAGCTCAGAAAACACCTTTGCTGATACCAGAAATTATGGTGTTGAAATAGAAGGTTATGCACGTCTCATCAGCAATATTGTTGATTTTACATTCAATGGAACGATCCAGAATCCGAAATACACAGGTTTAAGTGATAACAGTGTTTTGGAAGGGAATATTGTTAGAAGAATGCCAAGATTGTATTTTAATATTTCTCCGGCAGTCAATATCACAAAAGACTGGAGAACTTATGTAAGCTATAACTATTACGGAAAACGTTTCCAGGATCAGTCGAACGAAGATACGCTGCCGGCATTCGGAGAAGTAGGAGCCGGAATGTCTTATCAGCTGGGAAAAGTTCGTTTTGCAGTAGATGGAACCAATATTTTTAATGTTATCGGACTTACGGAAGGAGACCCAAGATCGCCATCTGTACAACAAGCCGGTAACACGGTTATAATGGCAAGACCAATTATGGGAGCTGCTGCAAGAGCATCCATTACTTTAGATTTTTAATCATTTAGATTTTTCATAGTTTTAGGATCCGCTCAATTTTGGGTGGATCTTTTTTTATAAAATAAATAAAATCAAGATATTCTGTTTGCGGATTCAAAAAATATTAATACTTTTGCAAACCGAAAAGTGGGTTTTCTAATGTGAGAATAGATCATCCACTGAATAATAAATGCTTCCAAACTCATTAATTATTCAAATTTAAACAACAAAAAATGGCTAAAAAAGTCTTTAAAATGGTAAAACTTCAGGTGAAAGGTGGCGCTGCCAACCCTTCTCCACCAGTAGGTCCAGCTTTGGGTTCTGCGGGTGTGAACATCATGGAGTTTTGTAAGCAATTTAACGGAAGAACTCAGGATAAGCCTGGGCAGGTTTTGCCAGTAGTAATTACTGTATACGAAGACAAATCTTTTGAATTCGTAATCAAAACACCTCCGGCTGCAATCCAGTTGATGGATGCTGCAAAGATCAAAGGAGGTTCCGGTGAACCAAACAGAAACAAAGTAGGTTCTGTATCTTGGGATCAGGTAAAGAAAATCGCAGAAGATAAAATGGCAGATCTAAACTGCTTTACAATGGATTCTGCTCTTTCTATGGTTGCAGGTACTGCTAGATCTATGGGATTGAGAGTAACAGGAACTAAACCAACTAACGCTTAAAACTTAGAGAAATGGCAAAATTAACGAAGAAGCAAAAAGAAGCTTTAAGCAAAGTAGAAAAGAACAAAATTTACAATCTGGACGAAGCATCTGCTTTGGTAAAAGAAGTAAATTTCGCAAAGTTTGACGCATCTGTAGATATCGCTGTCAGACTAGGTGTAGATCCAAGAAAAGCAAACCAAATGGTAAGAGGTGTTGTATCTCTTCCTCACGGAACAGGTAAGGATGTTAAAGTTCTTGCTCTTGTAACTCCGGATAAAGAAGCAGAAGCTAAAGAAGCTGGTGCTGATTATGTTGGTCTTGATGAATATCTTGACAAAATCAAAAGCGGTTGGACAGACGTTGACGTTATCGTAACAATGCCGGCTGTTATGGGTAAACTTGGACCATTAGGTAGAGTTTTAGGACCAAGAGGTCTTATGCCAAACCCTAAATCAGGAACTGTAACGATGGAAATCGGAAAAGCTGTTGCTGAGGTTAAGTCAGGTAAAATTGATTTCAAAGTAGACAAGTACGGAATCGTGCACGCAGGTATCGGTAAAGTATCTTTTGATGCTGCTAAACTTAAAGAAAATGCTCAGGAGCTGATCCAGACACTGATCAAGTTGAAGCCGACTGCTGCTAAAGGTACTTATGTTAAGTCAATCTATTTGTCTTCTACAATGAGCCCTGGAATTGCAATCGATACTAAATCTGTTAACTAATTTTAATCCTAAAGACAATGACAAAAGACCAAAAAGTTGTAGCAATACAAGAGATCAAAGATTTGCTTGAGGGTGCAAAAGTAGTTTATGTAGCAGATCTTGAAGGTTTGAACGCTGCAAAGTCATCTGATTTCAGAAGACAGGCTTTCAAACAAAATATCAAAGTAAAAGTGGTAAAAAATACTCTTTTGCAAAAAGCAATGGAGCAGATTGATGGTGTAGACTTCTCTGAGATGTTCGAAACTTTCAAAGGAAACTCAGCGGTAATGATTGCTGATACTGCAAACGCTCCTGCAAAATTAATCAGAGACTTCAGAAAGAAAGAAGAGAAGCCGGCGCTTAAGTCTGCTTTTGTTCAGGAAACTTTCTATGTTGGCGACAATAACCTTGAGACTTTGGCTAACATCAAGTCTAGAGAAGAAATGATCGGTGAAATCATCGGATTGCTTCAGTCTCCAATCCAGAGAGTTGTTTCTGCTCTTCAGAATAAACCGGAAACCGTTGAAGCTAAAGCTGAAGAAGCTGCACCTGCAGTAGAAGAAGCTAAAGAAGAAACTCCGGCTGCTGAAGCTCCAGAAGCATCTGCTGAAAGCACAGAGGAAACTCCAAGTGCTGAATAATTACACTCAAAAAAATAGATAAATAATCAACAAAAAAACATTACAACAATGTCAGATTTAAAAAATTTAGCTGAAACGCTAGTAAACTTAACAGTAAAAGACGTAAACGAATTAGCTGCTATCCTTAAGGATGAGTACGGAATTGAGCCAGCTGCTGCTGCAGTAGTAGTTGCTGCAGGTGGTGCAGGTGAAGCTGCTGAAGAAAAAACAGAATTCGATGTAATTCTTAAGTCTGCAGGTGCTTCTAAATTAGCAGTTGTTAAATTGGTAAAAGATTTAACTGGTGCTGGTCTTAAAGAAGCTAAAGATATGGTAGATGGTGCTCCTGCTCCAATTAAGCAAGGTGTTCCTAAAGACGAAGCTGAAGCGCTTAAGAAGCAACTTGAAGAAGCTGGTGCTGAAGTTGAATTGAAGTAATAATTACTCAATATTATATTGAAGCGGCAAGTCAAAATGACTTGCCGCTTTTGTTTTTTTTCATATTTATTTATCTTTAAACATATATTTTAAGTATTTAATTATTTTTATTAAATTTGTAATGTGAAAAAAAGTTTATTGAACCGTTGCAAATTAAATGATGTTTTAGATTTTACTAAAACACTTCAACGTTTTACCTTACTTTTTTTCTTTCTATGTTTCTTTTTTTCCTTCGCACAGGAGTCTGAAAATAAAAGTTCAGATGTAAGTCTTGTTATTGTTGGAGATGCTGTCATATATTCTAATGATGCATCGTTTAATAAACAAATAACAAATAACAAGAGTTTACAAAAAAATTCTAGGGTTGTTAATATTAGTAAAGATGAAATTAAGATCATCGCAAAAAATGATTTTATAAGTACATCATCAAATGTTCAGCCTGAAAATTCAAAAAAAGTTAAGAACGCTCTTGCGCGAAATAAAAAAAAGAAACTTCATAAAACAACCGTACTTTCTAATAAAGAAATAGGTTTTTATATTTCCTGTAATAATCAAGAAGAGTATTTTTCTTTGGCTTCTGTATCAGGGTCTAAAATCTTTGTTTTTCCCAGGAACGATATAAATTCTGCTAAGTTTTCACTTTTTTCTAAAGACGTAAATCCTAATTCTTATCTTTTCTTTTTACACTCTTTAGATTATTTCTGGAATAACGATGTGTTATTAACAGGAATATGTATTTCTGGGTATTCTGTAAGACCGCCGCCAGATTTAATTTAATCATCTTATTTGACTTGTATTTGGAGTATTGATTTACTTCAAAGTAGTTATGTTTTTTATTAATATCAATTTTTATGAAAAAATTAAATCTACTTTTAGTAGTAATAAATATATTATTGTCTACGAGCATTTTCTATTCTCAGGCTGTGGACAGACTTTATCTTTCCATATCGGCAACAGGTAGGGTTTATGATATAACTGGTGTGCCGGCTGCATTGCCAACACCTATAACAGCGCTTAATTATTCTGCAGGAAGCCAAAACTTGGTTAGTAATTTAGCTGTGGGTTATGATACCCCTGGATCGAATCCTACAGGTCTAGTCTTTATTCATTCAAATACTGCGGCGGGAAGTACAATATATAAAAATACTGTTTCTACGGGTCAGGCCACCCCAGCAGGTACAGCTCTTATTGGTGGTATTGGTACTAATAACGTTCCGAAAACAGATGGTAACCCGTCAGGTTTAACTTATGGTTTTAGTAACTCTACCAAGAATTTGTATCAAATTTACCCAACGTCAACTGACCTTGGTATTGTTACAGCACCTGCAAGTGATGCGATTTGGAATAACACTGGTGGTAATGCCTCTACTGTATGGGCAACAGATACCTTTTTTGATTATCAAAACGCTATATATCTAATAGCTCAAAACACTAACGCTGGTACGGTTACAAGACATCTATATAAAGTTGATCCTACAACTAGAGTGGCAACACGAGTTGCACAAATA
Source organism: Bacteroidota bacterium (assembly GCA_023448955.1). Lineage (GTDB taxonomy): Bacteria > Bacteroidota > Bacteroidia > Flavobacteriales > Weeksellaceae > Epilithonimonas. The sequence goes on along the minus strand of JAEXJU010000028.1, from coordinate 5,101 downwards.
ACAGGTCCAGTAGGAGCTACCAGTGGTAGTACTACAGTTAGTACAAGTACAACTGTAGGAAATATTAGGGGATTAGCTTATCTAAATGGATTGGTTTATGCAGTTTCTGTAAATAATGATACTGAATTAAATTTTTACAGTATTAATATATCTACGGGAGCATCTACTTACTTAAGAACTTATACAGGTTTTACAGGTTTAAATGCTTCTAACCAAGATTTGGCCTCTGTTCCATATTATATACCTTTCATCTTTAATTGTGGAGGAGCAATAATACAGGAAACGACACCTTTTGTTGCTGGGCAATCTTCTACAAAAACTCTCAGAGTTCCAATTTCTACAGTTTATGGTCCAGGAACCTATAGAATTAATATTTCGGGGACGGATTTTGCAACTAGTTTCACCGATGTTAACATCACTTCAACTACGACTTTTATAGATATTCCGGTAACTTATAATGGTACTGGATCAAGTGGTACGAGAACTCTTACCTATAATATCAATGGCAGTACGACAACTTGTAATTTTAATGCTGTTATTGAACGAGATCTTGATGCGGATGGAATCCCTGATGTTTTGGATCTTGATTCTGATAATGACGGAATCCTTGATATTTTTGAGTGTCCGGATAGTGTGGTTGATGTTACCTTCAGTGTGGCTGATGGTAATACTGTGAATTTCTCTGCACCTGCGGCAGATCTAGGATTTATCTTCGATGTATATACATTGGATAATTCATTTAATCTTAATATTAATGGTGTAAATCTCTCGACAAGTAAGTTGGAGTTTCAGCCCGATCAAACTGATAACGTCAGGTTTTTTGATGGTGCTACATATGGTAACGGAACCGTACCACAGATTTATAATATGACAGGAACAGCTGCTAATCCGCTGGTCAGAATTATTATTCATAAAAATGGATCAGTAAGTATGTATGGTAGTAAAGTAAGTGGAGGTTCGCTGTTTCCTCTTCAGCTTTATAATGGAAATACATTTAACAATATAACTTGGAATAGGACAGGATCGAATACTGTCATTCTAAGTCAGCTGGTTGTTGGTCCCACTTACATCTCGGGAAGAGGAAATGGTGTGAAAAATGGGTTCTGTGATCCAGATACGGATGGTATTTCCAGTCAGTTTGATGTAGATAGTGATGGTGACGGATGTCCGGATGCTGTAGAAGGAAGTGAAGCTGTACGCTACGATCAGGTACATTCTATGACGTTACCTTCAGGTAATGCTAATTATCCTTACAGAGGTCAGATCAAAATGATTTATGATGGTGTGACTACAGGAACGCCAGCTCAAATCATAAGTAACACTCCTTCATCTAGTGGTGTTCCCCAGATTGTAAACTATGCGGGATATAATCTTAATACCTCTACAAACCCTTCTAATCTTGCAGGTCTTGCAGACAATACAGATGGAACTTCAGATATTGGACAGGCGGTAGGGACTGCTTATAATTCTGCGAGCAGAGATGTAGAATGTGGAAGATGTTTTCGTCCGCCAGCAACTACAGGGACAGCATTGCCTACTAACCACGGTATTACAGCGCTTGGAAGAGCGGGTAGCGGAACCACTGATTGGCCTGTGCGTATCAATGGAGCATATACTGTTCTGGATGCTAAAACGAAAGGTTTTGTTATCAACAGACTTCCAACAACAGCTTTAAGTTCAATAACAGCAGTTGTCGGGATGATGGTGTATGATACTACTGAAAACTGTCTTAAAATGTATGATGGAACAGGCTGGTATTGTTATAGTAAGCAGACTTGTAATGATTTTAACCAATAATTTAACAATGAAAACATATATAACATCATTATTTGTAATCTTTTCAATGTGTTTGTCAGGTCAGGTAACAATAGGCAAAACAACGCCTTCTAATGCCCCGGCAAATGCAACTGTTTCTCTTGAATTTGGTAATGCAACTGGTGGAGCAAGGGGTATTGTTTTGCCATGGGTTACCTCTGCTGGTAGTGTTACCTCCGCTGTTCCGGGAACAATAATTTTTGACAGTACGGATCAGAAAGTAAAATTCGGAACTTCTACTACAGTGAATGCAACTACGGTTGCAAGCTGGACTGATTTGACGGCAGGAACTTATGCACCAACTACTTCAAGCGTTCCGGATACCAATACGGAAAAATCAACTGCAAAAACTCTGATTGGAGGTAATCCGGCTACCGACACTACACCGGGTATTTTAGTTTTGGGAGATACCAATAAAGCCATGATATTGCCAAGGGTAAATTCTTACACAGATATTATAAACCCTTCGGCTGGGATGATGGTATACATTACAGGAACCACACCTCAGCAGCTGGCTTTATTTAACGGAAGAGAATGGTCATTTTGGACCAAACCATAGTATTATAATTAGTTAGCTATTAAGAACCACTTCAATATTGAAGTGGTTTTTTTGCTAAAGTGAAAAAAAAATTATAAATTTGCAGTTCTTTTGGCGCTAATAATTCATATACTGTAAAAAATTATGACTCTTTCACCTTTGTGAAAGGGAATGTTTGTTTATATATATGCTTGATTTTTGCCTTTAGAATGAAAATATTTTGCACTACGCCGTGAAAAGATATACCGACGTTGCAGTTAGAATCCGGATAACGAAAGTAAAACGTGTAACAAAACTAATTCTGATAGCGCCAAACATCAGGTTTTTTTATCTTTTCTTTCTTATATCGGCTTCTGATATTTTTAAACAAAATATTTTTTAACCCTTTTTTCTTATAATTTTATGAGTAAAACACAGGCCGCTCCTAAAGTTCAAGGAACTCCGAGAATTAACTTTTCTTCTGCAAAAGGTAAAATCGAAACTCCTGACTTTTTGGACATCCAAATCCAGTCTTTCAAGGAATTTTTCCAGCTAGACACACTTCCTGAAGAGCGACAAAAAGAATCGCTTTACAAAACATTTCAGGAAAATTTTCCAATTACAGATTCCAGAAACCAGTTTGTACTTGAGTTTTTGGATTATCTTGTAGATTCTCCACGTTACTCTATAGATGAGTGTGTGGAAAGAGGATTGACTTATTCAGTTCCTCTTAAAGCCAGACTTAAGCTATATTGTACAGATCCGGAACACGAAGATTTCCAGACTGTTGTACAAGATGTTTACCTAGGTCCGGTTCCTTATATGACGCCAAGCGGATCTTTCATCATTAATGGTGCTGAAAGGGTAATCGTAACGCAGCTCCACCGTTCACCTGGTGTATTCTTCGGACAGACTTACCACGCTAACGGAACCAAACTTTACTATTCAAGAATTATTCCTTTCAAAGGATCTTGGATGGAATTTACAACTGATATAAACAGCGTAATGTACGCGTATATCGACCGTAAGAAAAAATTACCTTTAACAACTTTACTTAGAGCAATCGGTTATGAATCTGATAAGGAGATCCTTCAGATCTTCGATCTTGCTGAGGAAGTGAAAGTGTCTAAGGCTGCCCTTAAAAAAGTAGAAGGCAGAACTCTTGCTGCGAGAGTATTGAACACTTGGTTCGAAGATTTCGTGGACGAAGATACAGGTGAAGTAGTTTCTATCGAAAGAAACGAGATCATTTTGGATAGAGAAACTGTTCTTGAAAAAGAACACCTTGATATTATTTTGGATTCAGGCGTTAAGTCTATCCTGATTCACAAAGAAAATTCCAACGAATTCTCTATCATCCAGAATACATTACAAAAAGACCCGACTAACTCAGAGAAAGAAGCGGTTGAATACATCTACCGTCAGCTGAGAAACGCTGATGCGCCGGATGAGGAAACTGCAAGAGGAATTATTGAAAAATTATTCTTCTCTGAGCAGCGTTATTCATTAGGAGAAGTTGGTCGTTACAGATTAAATAAAAAATTAGGTCTTAATATTCCTGAAACTACGGAAGTACTGACCAAGGAAGATATCATTGCAATTGTAAAACACCTTATCGAGTTGGTTAATTCCAAAGCGGAGGTTGATGATATTGACCACCTTTCTAACAGACGTATCAAAACTGTGGGCGAGCAATTGTCCGGTCAGTTTGGTGTTGGTCTTTCCAGAATCGCAAGAACTATCAAGGAAAGAATGAATGTTAGAGATAACGAGATCTTTACACCTGTAGATTTGGTTAATGCTAAGACTTTGACGTCTGTTATTAACTCATTCTTCGGAACTAACCAGCTTTCTCAGTTTATGGATCAGACCAATCCTTTGTCAGAGATCACGCACAAGCGTAGATTATCTGCACTAGGGCCTGGTGGTTTATCAAGAGAAAGAGCAGGTTTCGAGGTACGTGACGTTCACCATACGCACTACGGACGTATCTGTCCGATTGAAACGCCGGAAGGACCAAACATCGGTTTGATTTCTTCTCTTGGTATGTATGCGAAAATCAACAACCTTGGTTTCATCGAAACACCTTATAGAAAAGTAGAGGATGGAAAAGTAGATCTTCAGGCTAAGCCAATTTATCTTAATGCAGAGGATGAAGAAAACCGAGTAATTGCTCAGGCTAACGTTGCTTTGAGTGATGATGGTAACTTCGAAACGGATAGAATTATCGCCCGTCTTGATGGAGATTATCCTGTCGTTGAGCCTCAGCAGGTAGATTTGATTGACGTTGCACCAAACCAGATTTCCGGTATTTCCGCTTCATTGATTCCTTTCTTGGAGCATGATGATGCAAACCGTGCTTTGATGGGATCTAACATGATGCGTCAGGCCGTTCCGTTATTGAAGCCACAAGCGCCAATCGTGGGTACAGGTCTGGAAAAGCAAGTTGCGAAAGATTCTAGAATTCTTATCAATGCAGAAGGAAATGGAGTAGTGGAATATGTAGATGCTGAAAGAATTGTTATTAAGTACGAAAGAAGCGAAGAAGATGATTTAGTAAATTTCGATTCTGCAACTAAAACTTATAAATTAACTAAGTTCAGAAAAACCAACCAGAGTACAACTATTACATTGAGACCTAACGTAAGAGTGGGGGACACAGTGGAAAAAGGACAGGTGCTTTGTGACGGTTATGCGACTGAAAACGGGGAATTAGCTCTTGGTAGAAACCTAGTAGTTGCCTTCATGCCTTGGAAAGGGTATAACTTC
>JAEXJU010000026.1 GCA_023448955.1 Bacteroidota bacterium | reverse complement strand
CATCTGCCTTGGCTTTGCTTTTACTTGCAAGCTGTAATAAAGACAAAGAAATCCTCAATACTTTAAACGACTATAACATAGGGAAACAAGATCAGGGTTATCATTTTGGGGACAAAATACAGATTCCAGAAGATGTAATGGATTATGCAGAAGCCATCACCATTACTTATAACGACAAAGAAACCGATAAGCTGACTATAGATCCGAGCTTTTTCTCACTTGGAGAAAACGACATCACTTTTAACATCAAAACCAAAAGCGGCGAAGTTTTACAACAAGACGCCACCATTAATGTCTTTGCGAAAACTGCTCCAAAAAAACTCAATTATGAAATCGTAAATCAGTTCCCACACGACACCGATCATTTTACAGAAGGTTTTGAAGCTCACGGCAACATTATCTATGAGAGTGTAGGTCTGGAAGGTAAATCAAAAATTATAAAATATAATCTTGGAAGTACTCAACCCATTCAGGAAGTTCCTCAAAATAATGAATTTTCCGAAGGACTAACTGTTTTCGGAGATAAAATCTACCAGTTGACTTACAAATCGAAGAAAGGTTTTATTTATGATTCTAACATCAAACTAATAAAAGAATTTACTTATCCTGAAGTCATTGCAGAAGGCTGGGGAATGACCAATGATGGGAAAAACCTCATCGTTTCAGATGGAACTAAATTTATTTATTTCCTGAATCCTGATAATCCATCGCAAATTGTAAGATCTATTGCAGTTGCAAGCAACACAGAAGGTTATGACCAGATCAATGAGCTGGAATATCATAATGGATCTATCTATGCCAATGTTTGGCACAAACCTATTATTTTAAAAATTGCCCCTGACACAGGAGAAGTAAGTGCTATTCTAGATTTTTCGGAACTTATAAGTAAACAAAACCTATCAGATTCTGAATCTGTCCTGAACGGCATTGCTTTCAAAGGGGAAAACATGCTTGTTACAGGAAAAAACTGGAGTAAGATTTATGAAGTCATTTTAAAATAAAAAAACAGAACTATAATAGAAAAGCTTCAGAAATTTCTGAAGCTTTTTTTGTTACTGAATTACGGCCATCGCCGAATTTTCGTCAGTTTTTACAATTGTATGTTTTATACTCAGATTAGTGTTATCTGAAAGAACTTTGAAGGTTTTGTAAGGTGTCTTACAAACTTCTGATTTCATTTCGTAACCACCACGTTCCAGAACAATACTTTCTGTATTCTTTGCCGCAACCGGCAGAATGTAATTGTTCCGTCCTGTAATGTTCAGTGTAAAATCACAATCAGAATCATTACTGATCATAAGTATCATTTTTTCGTTGGAAGGGTCTGTGTTAAATAACTGATTGAGTAACATTACTGCCTTTTGTTCTACGGAAAGTCTTTTTGGAAGCTTAACCGGATCTGAAGCCAGTATAACATTTGAGTTATTGCCCACAAAAACCGGAGATACGGAGCTTGTTGCACAACTTGTTAATGAAATGGCTAATGAAAAAAGTAAAAACTTATTCATTTTTTAATTGAAATTTGATGTAAGTGATTGTTTTGCCTTTTGATGAAAAAAGGTCTTCATAGTACGTTCTGATGTCCTTGAGCAAAGGTGTATCTGGCTGATACTCTTCTGCCCCGTAAATGTCGTGGTGGGATGTAAGGATCTTGTGCCCGAATCCCTGCAAAATCCCCAATGTGTAACCATGCAAAAACTCAGAATCTGTTTTGAGATGAATAATACCGTCTTTTTTCATAATCTTTCGGTATTTATCAAGAAATTCCGGATTGGTAAGCCTGTGCTTGGTTCTCCTGTATTTGATCTGCGGATCTGGAAATGTGATCCATATTTCGGACACTTCGCCTTCCGCAAACAAATTATCAATCAATTCAATCTGTGTTCTTACAAATGCCACATTATTAAGTCCTGACTGAACGGCTTCTTTGGCTCCGAACCAAAATCTGGCACCTTTGATATCGATCACGATAAAATTTTTATCCGGAAATGCCTTTGCCAATCCTACAGAATACTCTCCTTTACCACATCCTAACTCCAGAACAATGGGATTATCGTTACCAAAAAAGGCTGCCCATTTTCCTTTGTGTTCGAAACTGCTTATCGCTTCATCACGTGTTGGCTGTATTACATTTGGTAATGTTTTGTTCTCTTCGAATCTGGCGATTTTATTCTTTCCCATTTCTTAATTTCTGTAACCTTATAAAAACAGGATAAAAATAAGATAAAAAGAATCATTTTCAAAAAAATAATTAACATTTTTTGGGAAATTTACAACATAATTTAATTATTTTTTAAAATCATCCGTAACTTGCATAAGATGAGAGTTTTGCAATCTTCTTAAATAAATCGGAAGATATTTTTCTATGTAGATTTTGGAAGCCTCAAAATTATTAGATTCCAAGAATGTTGTAATATTATCCGAACTGTAGACAAACTGTAAAAAATTAGGAATTAACTCTTTAGGTATTTTCAGACGTATAAAATAATCATCTCCAAAATAATCCTGAAGCGCTTTGATACTTCTGCTCATTTTCTCATACTGCTGATACCTTTCCTTCTTTTTCTTTTCCCCGGAAATCAGATCAAAAATACTGTCAATACTGAAACTTAAGCCCTGATTGAAAGACAGAACAGGAATCTCAGGTGAAGAACCATCACCTTTGGGTTCCGGAAGCCCAATCATTTTTCTGAGTTCGAAAGCTTTTTCTGAGGATTTGAGCATAGAAACATCTTTTCTTAAATTGCCAGTTGGGCGAAAAGAACTGATAATAACTTCCTGAATCTCGTAATATGCAATCTGGAGCTCTATAAAATTTTTACTCAAACCGAGCATCTGAGATGTCACAGTAATATCTTTTCTTTCTGTGGCAATAGATGTAAATCTAATCACATCTCCTTCTTTTGCAGCAATTCTGAACTCTCCGTTATAATTAGCCAGAACACTTTTATGTTCATTGATATTGGTAACATAAACCTGATTAAGATACAGACTGGATTTATCCCGGATATATATCTCCCCATTCAGCACTTGTGCGTGCAATGCTACCAGACAGAAAAGCAAAACAATTGTAAAAATCTTCCTCATAATATAGGGGCAAATTTAGACAGAATCAGATATACAACATATATAAAAAAAATCCAGCAAGGTTAAAATTTTATTAAACTTTGCCGGAAAATTGTTAAGTAATCAGAATTATAATCTTTTTTGGAAAATAATTGTTAAATCTGTTATAACTAATCCGAAGTTCTGTTTTTCAAAAGAATCCAGCCAGTAGATTTTATCAACGGTGAATCTTCAAAATCCTGCCATTCTATAGTATACCAATAAGTAGATGTTGTTAGCGGTTTTCCATTCAGTTTTCCATCCCAAACATAATTGTTATTATTGTCACCCTCAAAAACCATTTTTCCTTCTCTATCAAAAATTTTCAATTTTACATTTTTTTTCAGTTTGAGCAAAGACAAATCTAATGTGTCATTAACGCCGTCTGCATTTGGTGTGATAAAATTATAGATTTTTATCACGGAAAAATCTTTTTCTGCTGGTTCGCAATTATCTGCAGAAATCACAAAAGCCTTATGTTCTCCTGGAGACACTTCCGAAAAAGTATTCGAATCCTGATATAATCCATTATCTATGGCATACTTGTAAGGTTTTGTTCCTCCTTTTGCAAAAATTTTCACATTACTTCCGCTAATTTCAATTCTTTCAATAACTGGTAAATCAACTGCTTTGATTTCTACATTCTGTCTGTATACACAATCGTTTGGATACTTACCTTTTAGAATAACAAAATATTTACCTATCGGTAAATTATCTATAAACCTAAGATTACCAATGATTTTAGTAGAATCCGATTCATTGTACCATTCATAAATGTCATAGCCGTCGCCAGCATCTAAATCTGTTGTGTCTTCAGGACATATTGCTTTATCTTTAATATCTGATTTTTTTGGAGTTTTGATTTTTATGACAATCTCAGAAACTGAGAAGCAACCATTTGTATTACTAAATCTTACATAAACAGACTGCTGCTTATTAA
>JAEXJU010000003.1 GCA_023448955.1 Bacteroidota bacterium | reverse complement strand
TCTATTTATTATACCAGGAATGAAACAACTCAATGAAAATCCACTGCGTCCATTTAAAATAAGAAGGGTCAGAAGTTCTGACTTCTCTGCTCCAGTCAAAAGAGAAACCGATTTTTCTCAACTGCTCCTCGTATCTTGTGATATTTTGCTCCGTTGTAATCGCCGGATGCGTTCCGGTTTGTATAGCGTATTGCTCCGCCGGAAGTCCGAAAGAATCGTAGCCAACCGGATGCAAAACGTTGAAACCCTGATGTCTTTTGTACCGCGCATAGATATCAGAAGCAATATAACCCAGCGGATGTCCCACGTGAAGCCCAGCTCCGGAAGGATACGGAAACATATCGAGGACGTAGAATTTCGGTTTATCGGTTGAGTCGGAAGTCTTGTAAGTTTGGTTATCTTCCCAGTATTTCTGCCACTTTTTTTCTATCTGCTGATGGTCGTAAAACATTCTCTGAATAAGGAATTAATAATGAATAATTTTTTTTAAGATTCACAAAGTTAAGATTTTGACAGGAAATGACAATTTTAAATTTTTCGGCTTCACATTTCAAGAGAATGATATTAACTTGGGCGCCTTTATCCGTCCTCCACTCCCGCTTTTTTGCTCGTCGTACCTCCTCACAAAAAGAGCTCCGTTCAGGCCGGGGCGCAGATTCCGGCTTCAAATCAACATTTGACATTCAAAATGAAGCGAAGCATATAAAAGACAAAGTCTTCGACTCCGCTCAAATTGACAATTTAAAAAGATATCCAGTATTAGATTTGTCACACTGAGCATTTCGACTTCGCTCAATATAAACTCCATCGAAGTATTTACACTATAAAGAAGTCTTTTTTCTTTATTCTTTTATCTTCTTGTCTTTATATATCTTTGTAAAAAATTCACAAGTGCCGGAAATCTCTATCATCACGCCGAGTTACAATTCCTCAAAATATCTGAACGAAACCATCAATTCCGTACTCAATCAAACTTTCCAAGATTGGGAATGGCTGATTACGGATGATTGCTCGACTGACAATTCGGTGGAAATTTTAGAAAATCAGAACGACCCACGAATCAAAGTTTTTAAAGCTGAGAAAAATGGAGGTGCTGGAGCAGCAAGAAACATTTCATTGAAAAACGCCACAGGAAGATTCGTCACATTTCTGGATGCTGACGATTTTTGGGAACCGAATTTCCTTGAAGAAATGGTCAGTTTTATGAAAAAAGGGAATTCCGAATTGGCTTATTCAACCTATTCCCGTTGTGATGAAAACCTTAATCCAACAAAAATTGGAAATTTTGAAGCGGATAAAATCGTTACATTTAATAATCTTTTAAAAACCTGCAGATTATCACTTTTAGCATCGATGTATGATTCCAAAAGAGTTGGTAAATTCTATTTTCCGGAAGGCACAAAACGTGAAGATCACGTAATGTGGTTGGAACTATTAAAGAAAATCCCACAAGGAAAACCTTTGAAAAAAACTTTATCAAAATACAGAATGTTGCCTAATAGTGTTTCACGAAATAAATCTAATATAATGAAGGACCAATATTTGGTATATAAAGATTATATGAAATTTTCTACTTTGAAATCGCTTTATTATACGGCCAATTGGGCTTTCAATGGATTTTTAAAATATTCGAAAATCTTTAATTAATGGAATATTCTAAGGAGTTCAAAGCAGCGCTCAGTCAGTTTTCGCATTCGGAAAAGGACAAATTGATTTTCAGACTATTGAAAAAAGATAAATTATTGTCCAAGAAATTGTATTTCGAACTCATCGATGAAGAAACGACGGATGACAAACGAAATGCGATGGAGTCTTACATCAAAGAAAGATTATCGGAAATATCAAAATACATCGGAAATCCAAAATATTTCTTAGTTCTCATCAGAAAACTGAGCGCGGAAATCACAGAACATGTGAAGGTGACGACTGACAAATTTGGCGAGGTTTTTTTAAACTTATTCCTGGTGAGTGAAATTCTGGAATATAATGATAAGCTAAGCAAACAGCGCTTCGATGCCATTTATAAACTTTACATTTATCTCATTAACAAAATCTTCAAAGCCTTAATTCAAATCAAAAAACTGGACGAAGATTACTGGCTGGAATTTGACGAAATCCTATCTGAAACAGATTCCAAAATTCACGAAAACCTTTATCTGGAAAAGCTTTGCATCAATAATGGTTTGGATTTTAACTGGCTGAAATCCGGAAATATTCCGGATCACTTTGAATTGATTGTGAAGGATATCAGAAGTCAGGGATTTTTGAGATAAATATTTTAATATCGTTTATAAAAAAGGAAGGAACAACATTGCCCCTTCCTATATTTTATTACAATTTTTTCAAAAATTATTCTTTGATGAACTTCTTTGAAAAATTCAGGTTATTGCCTTTAACATTAATAATGTATAAACCTGATGGTAAAAAACTTACATCAATTTTCTCACCGAGTTTTACCATCTTCGATTGACTCTTGACAATTTGTCCATTCGTATTAATTATGTCATAGGAAAACTTTGTGAAATCGAAGTTCTGAAAATTTATAAAAAGTTCATCTTTAGCAGGAACGGGATATATACTTAAGTTGTTAACTATAGATTTGACATCAATCGTAGCGAGACCTAGATTAGCAAGATTAGGATTTAATCTAATTATCGAATTACCAGTTCCAAATAAAATTTCTGTAACATCTGTTCCTGTATCATAGATTTTTAACCCTTCGATCTCGCCTATTTTTGTTCCGAAGAATTGTGTTACGGTAGATTTTGAATTGTTCTTATAATAGTTGATTCTTCCGTCACAACTATAAACATAAACTAAATCATTGCCTACTTTTTTTACTCTTATCGAAGATATTTCTGTGGTTTCAGGATTTAAATCATTTATTAAATTTTTACTGATGCCGTCTAATATTTTAATATGACCATCTTTAGTTGTGACCACAATGTCCATTGTTCCATCAGAATTATAGTCAAACAGGTCGAAATTGACATAATTACTTTCGGTAGAAGTCCATATAGATTGATTAGCCCCGTCGATTATTTGCAAATTCCCTTTACAAAGAATGGATTCCTTTTTTTCATCGCCATTCAAATCAGAGGTTCTTAATATGGGTTTTATATAATTGTTTACAATTTCTACTTTCCAAAGAATTGCCCAATCCGATGGTCTTATTGCATATAACATTGATGAATTTACTGCTAAAAGATCTTCTTCACCATCATTGTCCACATCATCCACTGTCATAGAATAAAACTCTCTGATGTTATCTGATGAAAATATGTGGCTAGATTTGATTGAATGGTTTTTACCATCTATTATCCAAATTTGTCCTGTATATGTTTTTCCTGCAGCGATAATAATTTCATTTTGTCCGTCCTTATCTATGTCTTTTATTGAAAGATTATACAATCCTGTCCACACATCACTTAAAAAGTATCCATCACTTTTCCATTTCAATTTATTGGTTTGAGCATCAATAATTACCAATATACCACTTTCATAACCACTTTCACTTTCGTAGGAAACGCCTACAATTTCATCTTTTCCATCTTTATCTACATCACCTTTGGCTACGGCATAAAATGGCCCAACAATATCATCACTTTTCCATAAAACTTTATTTTCTGTTAGATTGTAGATATACATATAATCAGCGCCAGTAGATGTCCAACCTGCAGACCATACCAGTTCTTTCTTCCCATCATTATTTACATCTGCGTAATTTATAGCAGCAACGCCGTGATCAGGATTGTTAACAGACCACATTTTTGCACGTGTTACAGAATTATAGCAGACAATTTCTCCCCATTGTGCATCACCGAATATTATCTCATCTATGCCATCATTATTGACATCTTTCATATACAATGTGTCAATGTCAAGATCCGTAGCAAGTGTGTATTTTATAGTCTTGGTATCTGCATCATAAACATTAATTTTATACCAAGGCTCAGCAAATATAATCTCTAGTTTAGAATCACCATCAATATCAGATAATTCAACTTCACCGTCATATCCTGTGTAAAACCTCCAAACATTGGATACATTAGAACCACTTATTCTATAAACGGCGCCATAAGAAAGCACTATCTCATTTTTAGAATCTGCATCCACATTACCGACTCGGACGTGATTTGAACCTTGCGTAATTTTGAATTTTTGCTGGAAAGAATTGGCATCCAGTACATAGGTATTGTATTCGCAGGCAATAACGATATCTTTTTTAGAATCATTATCTGCATCTGCATAAACTAAATCATTGATTTTCTCATTTACAGGCCTTATCTTTTTCAATAAATCTCTAGTTTTTCCATCATAGATTTCTATTGAACCATCCTCGAAGCCTAATAAAACTTTATAATTATTATCGTTATTAAAATCGACTACCTCTAATTTACCAATCTTCTGCGAGTACTGTGGGCTAGTCCAGATTTGACTATAAGTCCCGTCTATGGAATTGTATCGCATAATATACCAATAATCACTTTGTCCAAATGTCTGAGTAGCTGCACTACAAATTATTTCTGTAATACCATCATTATCAATATCTACAGAATTCATTGAGTTCCTGCCGATAGAAGTACCCATAATCGAAAAAGCGGTATATGCTTTTGCGTTAATAGTATCCTTAGTGGCATTAGACTTACTCGAAAAAGTTGTTTCTTTGTTGATTATGCTACTGGTTTTCTTGAATTCCTTAGTTACTTCATCAATTTTTGAATAATTAATTTTCTGTCCCTTGGAGTTGATAATAATTCTTCCATTATTGTCTTTTATTTCTTTTTTCTGACCTAGTACAACCAAAGAAAATAGTGATAGAAACAAAAAAATTGGTTTAATAGTTTTTTTAGTTTTCATTTTTAAATATAATTTTACAAGAATATGTTTTAGTTTTCGATTTGAAATTCTAAAATTTCAAATATTTTCACAAATATATAATTTTATTATACAGCAATATTTTTTTTAATTTTTAAGCCTTCTACATTTGCTTCTTAAAATTTACTGTCTCTATCTTTCATAATTTTCTTCACAATAATCGCTGTCGCATCCGGCTGAGAACTCACAAAATTATAAGCATTTTCCGACATCTGTTTCAGGAAAGATTTTTCTTCGCTCTCACTCTGAATATCTTTCTGTATAACTTCTGTGATGAAAACCGAAGCTGCTACAAAATCGTCAAAACATTTTCCACCATTGGCATCAATCAATGCATCCGCTTCTGGATTTTTCTTGTATTGATTGCCAAAAACTACAGGAACGCCATAAACAGCAGCCTCCAGAATATTATGCAAACCCGCAGAATGGAATCCACCGCCTACAACCGCCATGTCTGCATAAGAATAGAGTTTTGAAAGTTTACCAATTGAATCTATAATGAGAGTTTGAGAGTTTGTGAAGTCGAGCGTTTGAGAATTCGATAGAGAACTGTATAGAATAGCGTCAGGAAATAATTTCTGCAGATGCGGAACGCGCTGCAAGTCGTGTGGTGCAATGATGATCTTAATTTCAGGAAGTTTTTTTGCAACAACCTGCGCAATATCTTCTTCTGCCTGCCAGCTGCTTCCAAAAACAATCAGTTTCTGGCCGTTTTTAAATTCTTCTATAAATTCCAAATGATTATCTCTTTCGAGAAATTGCTTCACTCTGTCAAATCTCGTATCGCCGGAAACTGTGGAATTAAGCAATCCTATTTTTTTTGCCAAAGCCTGAGACTTCACCGTCTGGTGAAAAAACCAGTCAATATTTTGTTTCAGCTGTTTTGCAAACCACTTTCCATAGCTCTCGAAAAAAATCTGATGCTCATAAAACAGTGCCGAAATCACAAAAATTTTTGTTCCTCGATTTTTCAGTGCTTCCAACAGATTATACCAATAATCATATTTAACAGTAAAAAAAATATCCGCTTCAAAGACCGAAACAAACGCTTTAATATCTTTTTTTCTATCAAAAGGCAAATAGCAAACCGCATCTGCAATCTGTTTTCTTTTCCTGATATTTTCGTAACCGGAAGGTGAAAAAAAAGTTACTAACGTTTTATGTCCCGGGAATTGTTCTTTCAGTTTTTCGAGGACAGGAAGGCCTTGTTCGTATTCGCCAAGACTGGCTGCGTGCATCCAGATCACCTTTTCTCCCTGGAGTTTATCTGTGACTATGCTAACAGACTGCTTTCTGCCACGAATCCCTTTTTTAGTTTTCGAATTGAAAAGTGAGAAAAATTTCATCCCGAAAATCATCAAATGAACGAAAAGATTGTAAAGTGATTTCATCTTTTATTTTTCTACTGCAAATCTATCATTATTTGTTGAAGGATTGGATATGACAAGAAATTCCAGATCAGTGTCGGAAAGATTTTCAATCCAATGTTGTTTATTAGGAGCAATATAGAATCCCGAATTTTCTGCTACTTCAAAAGTTTCTCCCTCCACAATAAACGTTGCTTTTCCTTTTAGAATAAAGAAAAACTGTTGTGCATTTTTATGGAAATGCAGCTGCTCTTTCGATTTGGGCGGCATTATTTCCTGTTTTACTGAAAGCACATCCGAATCCAGCAAAACCCAGCTGTCGCAGTTTCCACCCCAAACATAATGTTCCGTATTTTGTTTTGATTTTATCATCCATAATTATTTCTGATACAAATATAATTGAGACTTTAGAAAGACTTATCTCAATTTACTACTTATTTTAATTTGCATCGATGTACCAATTCGTTAGGTTTAGAAATACTTAGACAAGCAGGGGATAAACTTGAGTCGGAATTAGCTCACATAATTATAAAAAAATTGGATGTGAAAAATTAACACAAAAAAGTTTTCAAATATTTGCCACTCAAAATAAAATCTCTATATTTGCAGTCTGAAAATAAAAAGATAATTACGAACTAAATATATTAGTGATGAGTAAAAGAACATTCCAACCATCTGAAAGAAAAAGAAGAAACAAACACGGTTTCCGTGAAAGAATGTCTACACCAAACGGAAGAAGAGTGTTGGCAGCTAGAAGAGCGAAAGGCAGAAAGAGCTTAACTGTTAGTGCTGCGCGCGCTAAGAGATAATTTTCTTTAATTATCATATACAAAAAATGCTTGAATTTCTTTTCAAGCATTTTTTGTTGTTAAAATTTCCCAAAAGTAAAAGCTGAAAAATAAGTTTTTGCTATTTTTGAATTTCACAAACTTACAATTTTCTAATTATGCCGCACAGAAATGACCCGGGTATCGATATTATAGATTTGAGCAGTGCAAAGATTGTACAGAAAAACTTTACAGTCCTGAATGATGTGGATCTTCATATCAAAAAAGGAAAATTCTGCTATCTTATTGGAAAAACAGGATCGGGAAAAAGTTCTCTTTTGAAAGTTCTGTACGGGCAACTTCCTTTGCAAGGCGGAAGCGGACAGGTTGCAGGCTTTGACCTTCAGAAGCTGAAACAATCTGACATTCCTAATCTCAGAAGAAAACTAGGTATCGTTTTTCAGGATTTTCAGTTGCTACCAGATAGGAACATTGAGAAAAATCTTCTCTTTGTCCTTCAGGCAACCGGCTGGAGTGACAAACATAAAATGGAAGCAAGAATTGATGAAGTACTTTCCAGCGTTGGAATGAAAACCAAAAAGCATAAAATGCCCCATCAGCTTTCCGGAGGTGAGCAACAACGTGCTGCGATTGCCAGAGCGCTTCTCAATCATCCGGAACTAATCCTTGCGGATGAGCCTACAGGAAACTTGGATCCGGAAACATCCAATGATATTATGACGCTTCTAAAGAATCTGGCAGAAGAAAACCATTGCGCTGTAGTAATGGCAACACACGATTACCATATGATTCAGAATTATCCAGGGGAAGCAATCCGGTGCGAAAACGGGCAAGTTACCGTTCTTGATACCGCAGAACTTTTTGAATAATAAAAAAATCCAGTTATAAAAACTTAGACTCTTTGAAGAAATTCAAAGAGTTTTTTTGTTGAATATATGAAAGTCTTTAGTGAGTTCAAGGTACTCATCAGAATAAACCCTTGGTAACTTTTCTATGACAAAACTTTCTATTACTGCTTCTGATTTTTTGAAGCAATATTCCAGAATTACTCGTTTCGGTTCAGCATTTTCTATGCCCTTAATAATAACT
Source organism: Bacteroidota bacterium (assembly GCA_023448955.1). Lineage (GTDB taxonomy): Bacteria > Bacteroidota > Bacteroidia > Flavobacteriales > Weeksellaceae > Epilithonimonas. Next base: position 881 of record JAEXJU010000003.1, on the reverse strand, counting down.
TTTCTTTGGAGAAACAAAAAGTTCTCATTACAAAGTTGAGTGAATTGCTTTTCTGATTCAATGGGAATAATGACAGACAATAAACCCTCTGCCGAAAGTAATTCTGAAGCTTTTATAATCAGATCAGAAAAATCCAGTTCCAGCCTTTGTCTGGCCAGAATATCTTTTTCAGAACTGTTGACCTCAAAATAAGGTGGATTTGAAAGGATTAAATCAAATTGATTTTTAGTATCAGATTGTTTAAAATCCTGAAGCTGGCTTTTGATTCTGTCCGAAAAAATTGAATTTTTGAAATTTTCCCGAGCTATTTTCACCGCTTCCGGATTGATATCGATTGCTAAAATCTTAGCCTCACGATTTCTTTGCGCCAGCATTAATGAAATAATTCCCGTTCCAGTTCCAACTTCCAGAATTTGTTTTGCATTAATGACAGAGGACAACACTCCCAGCAAAACGGCATCAGTTCCCACCCGAAACACATCAGAACTCTGCTGAACATCAAATTGCTGAAATCTAAATGGTTTCATTTATAAATTAGATGGCATTGAAATGGTGAAAATCGCGCCTTTATCTACTTCAGAAACTACAGTTATTGTACCATTATAATCTTCCACCATTCTTTTTACCATTGTGAGACCTATTCCCATTCCGCTGTTTTTGGAAGTGAAATTTGGATCAAATATTTTTTCCAGCTTATCTTGCGAAATCCCTACTCCATTGTCATTGACCATAATTTTAATTCGTTTTTCAATTTTTTCAATATCCACATTGATCACTGACTTTCTATTATCTGCTTTTGCCTGGCTCGCATTGGTCACAAGATTAATGATGATTCTCGCCAGATAATCCTTATCTATTTTCATCATAATATTATCATGACT
>JAEXJU010000358.1 GCA_023448955.1 Bacteroidota bacterium | reverse complement strand
AAGATTGGCACACCGTTGAAAGATTGGGACATAAGGATAAATTACGGAATCAAAACAGGATTTAATGATGCCTTTATTATAGACGGAGCTAAACGAAAAGAACTTATTAATCAGGATCCTAAAAGTGAAGAAATTATACGACCGTTATTAAGAGGGCGTGATATTAAGCGATACTCATACGAATTTGCTGATTTATATCTAATTACAACATTTCCAAGTTTGAAAATAGATATTGAACTATATCCTGCTGTAAAACAGCATCTTCTGGCCTTTGGCTATGATAGGTTAAAACAAACTGGAGATAAGGGCGCTCGTAAAAAGACTAATAATCAATGGTTTGAAACACAAGACTCGATAAATTATTGGGAGGATTTTTATAAACAGAAAATTATTTATCCTGGTATAATGAGAATAGCGAAAAGTAATTTAACTAACTTTCCAAGATTTGCGTTTGACAAATCAAATAATTTCTTCTTTGGAAATGACTGTTATTTTATTGTTGGGCAAAATTTAGAATATCTATGGCTTTTACTAAATTCGACTCTACTAGGATATCTTTATAGATATTATATATATTCATTCGACGAAACAGGTTTTAAAATTTTCACTGACTATTTTCAAAACATACCACTCCCATTACCTGATAAAAACAAATTAGATGAAGTTGAAAAACTTCTGAGCAGTGAACCTGAAATAAGCTTAGTAAACAGTTGGGTTTATAATTTAATTGGATTAAATTCTGAAGAAATTCGTGAAATAGAAAATTCGGTTTTTAAAATTGTTGATAATGCTAATTAATCTCAATAAATCCTATTTGATTTCTTTCATATTCTGATAGAGTGTATAAATCAAAAATCATTTGATCTAATTGTAATAACAGTTTCTTAATACTTGAAGAATTTAAACTTGTCTGAATTTTGCTAATAATTATCTCAAATTCAAAGTTTAAATCATCATCAACTTCCATTACAGGAATTTTATCTAAAAATATTTTCCTTAATTCACGTGTCCCTCCCTGTAATTCAGGAAAATTATCAATGAAACAATATTTGAAAAGTGAAGAGTTTAAAAATGCTGTTAAATATGCAAGATGTTTTCCTGTAATCATAAACGATTTATCATTTTGCATAAATCCTTTATCATCCAGATAAAAAGGTAAAAATTTAGTCATATTAGGATACATAATTTTTTGTACAAAAAAATCCTCCCAATAATTAGCACCCCAGCGTTGAAGGGCATACCATTCATAACGGATACCTGTTTCTGCCTTATTTCTATTAGAAAGAGGTTCTTTATATAGAGATAAATGTTTATAGACAGCAGGATAATTGTTTCTGAATTGATATTCAGCTTCTTCAGATGCTCCTTTTATGGATGGATCATTATGTAAAGGAAAGTGCCAAGGAATAAATAAAATCCATAGATCTGCAGACTCATAGCCATATCTTTTTATATCTCTGCCGCGTAAAATAGGTCGTATGATTTCGGCAGATTTTGGATCTTCTGCAATGAGTTCATCTTTCTTTTTTTTATCTATAATAAAGGCCTCATTATACCCAGTCAAAATCCCTCTATAGATATTAATATCCCATTCTTTAAGAGGGGTTCCTATAGCTTCAATTTTAGCTTTTATCCGTTGTTCGATATTACTTAATATAACCCAAGAGTCACTACTGGAAAAATTTGCTTTTACTGAATTCTGTCTAAAATAATCGCTCGTTTAGATGCTATTTTTATAGCCTATATTTATTTTAGACAATTTTTGTATATTTTATACCATTATTGTATAAAATTTTAAACAAAAGAAATGATTTACGGATACATCAGAGTAAGCACAGACAAACAAACAGTAGAAAATCAAAGATTTGAAATCAATCATTTTTGTGACAAGCAACAAATTGTTGTGAACAAATGGATTGAAGAAACTATTTCAGGAGCAAAGAATGTTGATGAGAGAAAATTAGGAAAACTTCTAAAAAAAATGAAAAAAGGAGATGTTTTAATTTGTTCAGAATTATCCAGGCTTGGAAGAAATCTTCTGATGATTATGGGTGTACTTAATGAATGTATGAATCGTGATATTCAAGTTTGGACCATTAAAGACAATTATCGCTTAGGAAGTGATATTAATTCTAAAGTATTAGCATTTGCATTTGGATTATCAGCCGAAATTGAAAGAAACCTTATATCCCAGAGAACTAAAGAAGCATTAGCTCGAAAAAGAGCAGAAGGTGTAATTTTAGGCCGTCCCGTGGGTAGTAAATCTTCTAAGACAAAATTAACTGGTCAGGAAAAGAAGATTCAAGAATTGATTGAAAAGAAAGTTTCATATTCTGCAATAGGTAGGATTTTAGGTGTGCATAGATTAACCGTTTCTAGTTTTGTAAAAGAAAGAATGAACTAATTGCAACTACAAATTAAAATAAAAAAACAGAAACCAAAGGTAATTCGCTACCAAGCCCAATAGCTAAATTCTGTCAAGGTCAAGCCCTCCGGATTTTCAGAAAAACTTTTTACGTATAAAAATCTACGCAAAAACTTTTTCCAAAAAACCTTGACAGAATACCACGCTCATTTTCAAAAGGCTTTCTTTTTTTCTTTTTTTAAATTTTTTTTCTTCGTTTTGTTTTAGAAATATTTCAACTGAGAAAATTCAGGCGCTAAGAGAAGAATTAAATTCTTGCTTTGAACACTCAAAAAACTTGTTCAAATTTTGGTCTTTTTACTTGCAGATTTGATTATAATTTTTTAGTTTTACTACGTAAAATTAGATTAGGATTTTAACACTTTTTTGCAAATGTCCTATTTGAGGCCATTCACAGAGATACTACAGCGAAATGCTTATCAATAAAGCGATGAGGAATGGGTACAAAATCCCTCACTCTCCGCCAGGTTAGAAACCAAAATGAGCTAAAACGCTGTAAACATCAATGTTTACAGCGTTTTTTGTTTTAGCGCAGTATCAAAAAAAAACAAAATAGGTCACGATTCATATGTCCTATTTCCTGTCCCATTCAAAAAAATACAAAAATGGGTCATATGTGGCAAAACCTGCGAGTTCGATTTTGAATAATGTTCTAAGACATTTCTTTAGTTTCGTAGCAGGATAATAAGCAAAAAATGGCAGACTAGCAATGCAATGACTCTTCAATTGCAAAAATCGGATCTTGATAATACAGGAAAGATCTATGCGGTCGGTACCACAGCTAACGGGATTCTAAAATCAAGTTTCAGCAATGACGGTAAAGTGCTTATTAATTTAGATGGATTTTCAAGTATGGTCGAACGGTAGTTTTACAGCCAAATGGCAGAGTACTAATTGCAGGTTATGCTGCAGGGATTAGAGACACAGCTTCAATAGCAAAATTTATTAACCTGCAAAGTTTGAGTACAAGCGAAAACTTATCAGAAAGTAAATTTACAGTATCTCCAAATCCTGCAAAAGATTATTTTATTGTAATGAACTCAAAAAAAATGAGTAGTAATCAAAAGGTTGAAATTTTGAATCAATTAGGTAGAATTGTGAAAACAGTATTTGTCACTGCATTAAATTCGACTATAAATATTAGATTTATCACCTGGTGTTTATTTGGTCAAGGTCAACGGTAACACTGCAAAGTTAATTGTCAAATAGTAAGATTTCGATAGTATAGATTTTTAGTTTGTGCTTTTCCAAAATACTAAAGCAGTGATCAGCCATCACTGCTTTTTTTGTTCACAACTGACTGTGCAGAACATTCCATTTTTATCTTAGTTTCCAAATCCACTAACCATAAGAATTTTTCTGCAAGGATGGCAACGCATAAAATATGATTGAGAAAATCAAAAAGGTAATATAAGACTATTGTAATCAATTATATCACATTATGTTCGCAAACAACGCCTCGCCACCACTCAATAATTATTCGATCTAATAAAATAAAATCTCCACAAGCAGGAACAATCATAGCCATCTCTATAGTGATAACTTCCGTAATATCCAATGGCTTTCAATACTTTAACAGCGTTCTGGATATGCTGTGTGTACACTATCTCACTTTACCTTTTTATTTAGAGATGGACAGGATCTCATACCAATTTTTAGGCTAAAATAAATAACAAAGACATTAAGCCTATAGGTAAGTATACCTATTCAAAAACCTTATTTATCTCCATTGCGCTCATTTTCTAAGCAAAATAACTTTGTGGTAATAAAATTTCAAAATCTTCTCACAATGAAAAAACTACTATTTTATTTTGTTGCAGCGTTCATTACAGTCATTTCCTGCAACAGGAATGATGATGACAATAATGATAACGGAACGAATACCGGAGGCTCTGCAACGCTGACCGCAGAAAGATACGGCTTTGATGGAGGATCAGCAGGCAAATTCACATCTCAAAAAGCAGGAATTGTAAAAACCTCAGCCGCTGGAAATACCATCCTGACCATATCAGCTATTCGCGATGGCGGCAATGAATCTATTAACATAGTCCTTTATGGTGATCCGGCATCCAATAAAACGTACACGCTAGGGAATGGATCTCAAAACGGCATCATTATGAGGAAAGACTATCTTAACGTAAGCGATCAGGCCAAATCCTACAGTACAGACAATAATGGCAACAATATGACTGGCGGAGGCGAGGTGAAAATTACATCTTTGAACGGTAATACGATTGAAGGAACTTTCTATGCTGTTGGCTTCAACAATGCTAAAAGTGAAGCGTATGCAGAACAAGGAAAATTCAGCGGAAAAGTTAATTAGAGTAAATGAATCTAAAACTATTTTCTTTTTTCTGTACGCTCCTTCTTTCCTTTTTCGCAAAATCCCAAAAGATGGATTACAAAGTTTTGCTTGACAGTATTTATTTGCATAGCCAGGATGATTTCAATTCGATTACCGGAATACAAACTGATACTTTATCAGTCTTCTATCCTTCGACTTTAAAAGCAGATGTAGGTGAAATAACTATAGCAAAAATGAAGCTCGCAACAACCCTTAATTGGCAAATTCCACTTAATCAATCTGCAAAAGCCATGGCAGACAGTCAGCTTTTCATTACAGAAAAATACCGCGATAAAAACATCTATGACATCGTTACTGATAATTCTGACGACAATTATAAACTAACCTATGTTTTTATGAAAACGCCAATTTCAAACCACTTCATAATATTTAAGACAATCTATTATGAGGATAAAGCTGATCCGGATAAAAGTACTTTTTCGATAGTGATGTATGGTCAGAATATCCGATCCGGAAAAACCAATGAAAGACTCATCAAGAAAGGGACAGAAAAAAAATTAACGCCAAGTAAATCAATGACAATTATGAAAAGAAGAAACATTTTGATCTTATTAATTTTACTTATCGTCACGAATATAAAAGCTCAAATCTCTGCTGATTTTGCTAAAGAAGTTACCGCTATTCTAAGCGCAACAAAAAGCACTATCGTAGGAAAAGAAATAGAAAAACAGTCTTCTGCAACAATTTATGATACAAAACTTAAAATCTCAGGTTTTGATCTCACCTATTCCGAAAGTATGTTTGGACATAATCTCAGCGGTAGATATATAGGTACTTCGAGCGATAGTATAATGGACACAATCTCGCAGCAACTTAAAAACATACCCTATCAAATCCTTGACAGCAAACAAACGCCGGAAATTCTCAGTAAAAGTATTTTTGACAGTGATGTTCAGAGAAAAATCATCATAAAGGATAAAAAAACTCAAGAAAAAGTAATGACCATAACACGATTGAAAGACTACATCCTGATGGAAATCTTAGTTTAGAAGATATTAGTTCCATATTACCATTAAAAAACAATAAAATCTACATATGAATAAACTACTCTACAGCATTATGTTTTTGACGACCTCCATAAGTGCGTTTGCACAAATTGGCATTAAGGCAGGTATTAACATCAGCAAATATTCTTATTCTCAACAATCTTTTGATATTGACAGACATAATATTTTAGCATATAACTTCGGTATCAATTACAAGCAACCTATTGGCAAGACCATTTCATTTTGGCCAGAACTCGTTTACACTGTTAAAGGTGCAGACATATACCATTCTTATCCGATTGGTTCTACAGGTCCAATGAAATATACCAACAAATTCAGTTATCTCCAGCTCAATCTTCCCGCCGTTGCAGTTTTTGAAATCAGCGATAGTATAGACTATGAGCTGGGCGCCGGAATATTTGGAGCCTATCTGACAAATGCCAAGGTTAAAGTTGAAGAATTTGACGGATCATCTACAACCATAAAGTATGGAAAAGACGATTTAAAAACGATGGATTTTGGCTTGGTTTTTACGACCGGCATCAGGCTTAACAAAACTTTGGGGCTTAATATCAATTATGATTTGGGGCTTCAGAATATCGAGACTGATTCAGAAGCACCAAAAATCAAAACAAGGAACTTTAGCCT
>JAEXJU010000357.1 GCA_023448955.1 Bacteroidota bacterium | reverse complement strand
GAAGTATATGGAGCATACGCTATTTCAGTGATGCATGAAGATTTTCCGGGACAATTAATTGTTGCAAGATTAGGTTCGCCACTTGCAGTAGGAATTGGAGAAAATGAATATTTCGTTGCTTCTGATGCTTCACCGTTTGTTGAGTTTACCAAAGAAGCAGTTTACCTTGAAGAAGGTCATATGGCAACTATCTCTCTGGAATCTGGAATAGATATCAGAACAATAAAAGAAAATACGAAAGTTGAACCTGCTATTCAGGAGTTAAGATTAAATCTTGAACAAATTGAAAAAGGAGGCTATGAGCATTTTATGCTAAAAGAAATTTTTGAGCAGCCAAAATCTATTCTTGATACAATGCGTGGTCGCCTTCTTGTAGATGAAGGGATTATTAAAATGGCTGGAATCTGGGATCATTTGGAGAGACTTACCAATGCCGAAAGAATCATCATTATCGCTTGTGGCACATCTTGGCACGCAGGACTTATCGGAGAATATCTAATCGAAGAGTTTGCAAGAGTTCCTGTAGAAGTGGAGTATGCTTCTGAGTTCAGATACAGAAATCCTATAATAAGTTCTAAAGATGTTGTAATTGCAATCTCTCAATCAGGTGAAACCGCAGATACAATGGCTGCTATTAAGCTTGCGAAAGAAAAAGGCGCTTTTGTTTACGGTATTTGTAATGTAGTGGATTCATCAATAGCACGTTATACTGATGCTGGTTCTTACACACACGCTGGTCCGGAAATTGGTGTTGCTTCTACAAAAGCATTTACAGCTCAGTTAACAATTTTATCACTGATAGCAATCAAGTTAGGAAATCATAATGGTAATCTAGGAAAAGCTGATTTCATGAGGCTTATAACTGAATTAGATTCTATTCCTAAAAAAGTAGAGGATGTTCTGAGTTCTGTAAATGATAATGTGAAAGCAATTGCTTCTAAATTTGCTGATGCATCCAACTTTTTATATCTAGGAAGAGGATATAATTTTCCAGCTGCATTAGAAGGCGCTTTAAAATTGAAAGAAATTTCCTACATTCATGCGGAAGGATATCCTGCTGCTGAAATGAAACATGGACCAATAGCACTTATAGATGAAAATATGCCAATTGTTATCATTGCTCCTAAAATAGGACACTATGATAAAATTGTAAGCAATGTTCAGGAAATAAAGGCTAGAAAAGGTAAGGTTATTGCTGTAGTCAATAAAGGTGATACTCAGGTATCTGCAATGGCAGATTATATAATTGAGATTCCTGAGACATCGGAATGCTTTTCGCCAATGTTAGCATCAATACCGCTTCAGCTGTTATCTTACTATATTGCAGTAGAAAGAGGTGCAAATGTAGATCAGCCAAGAAACCTTGCAAAATCAGTAACTGTAGAATAATTTTCGAGTTTGTGAAATATTCTTTAACAAATTACGTTTTCATAAAAAATTGATAATTATTCATAAAAAAAATTATATATTTACCGCTTAATTTCTTTAAAATAGGATGAAAAGGATATTACTTGTATTTTTATCGGCTTCGGTTGTTATTTCTTGCTCCAAAGGAAGCAAAGGAAACTCTGGAAAACCGGGTATAAAGGGAGAACTTGTACCAAGAGGATCGTCTAAATCATTTGTAGCTGAAAGACCTTATGGGATGGTTCCTATTTCAGGAGGATCTTTTGTAATGGGTATGGCAGATCAGGATTTTTCAAACACTCCGGAAAAAGCAATGCCTAAAACTGTAACGGTTTCTTCCTTTTTTATGGATGAAACTGAGGTTACAAATGCAGAATACCGTGTTTTTATCAACGCAGTCAGAGACTCTATTGCTAGAGGATTACTTGCCGAGGCAGCCGGAGAAGGTGGCGGCGAAGAGGGTGGAAACGGAGGATCAATAGGTGATTATGCGTATTCTTCTAAAAAAACAGGAGAAGAAGCTACACCTTATCAGAAATTTCTAGAATCTCAAGGTGGAAGAGACGGATATGATGAGTCTAAAAAGTTAGACTGGAAAGTTCCTTTGCAATACAACACATCTGCATATCCTGATGAGAAGTATGCTGAAGTTCTTGAGTCAATGTATCTGCCGGCTGAAAAAAGAATTAACAACGAAAGAATTATTGACTGGTCAAAAATCAAGTACACTTACCAATGGGAAGATGTGATTTCTGCAGTTAAAGATAAAGACAGAAGTGCTAACTATCTTAAAAAAGAGAGTATAGCTGTTTATCCAGATACAACTGTTTGGGTAAGAGATTTTAGCTACGCTTATAATGAGCCTTTGTTTAATCAATATTTTTGGCATAATGCCTACAAGGAATATCCTGTAGTTGGAGTTACCTGGGATCAGGCTAGAGCATATTGTGATTTCAGGACTAAGCTCAAGACTGACGATAACAACAGTAAGAAAAAGAAAAAGCAAAAAGCAATGCGTTTCAGACTTCCTACAGAAGCAGAGTGGGAATATGCTGCAAAAGGAGGAATTCAAAATGCTACTTATCCTTGGGGTGGTCCTTATCTTCAGGATGACAGAGGCTGCTACCTTGCAAACTTTAAACCTAAAAGAGGTTCTTATATAGAAGACGAGAAAAAAGGAGATTACACTTACACTGCTCCGGTTAAAAAATTCCAAAAGAACGGTTATGGATTATATGATATGGCAGGTAACGTTTCTGAGTGGACTGAATCTCCATATAATAATTCAACTTATGAGTTCTCTTCAACATTAAATCCTAATTTGTCCAATCAGGCATACAAAGAAGTTAAAAAGACTGTGAGAGGAGGATCTTGGAAAGATGCTGGATATCTATTAATGACAGGTTACAGAGATTGGGAAAGAAAAGATTCTGCAAGAAGTTATATCGGATTCAGAACAATTCAGGACATACCAGCCGGATCTGGAAAATTTAAAAGAAAAACAAGATAAAAATCAATATTAACTAACTATTACTAACTAAAAAATTCGAAAAAATGTTTAAAACTAAAGAATCAATAACAAATTTTGTTTATTCATTTGGTGCGGCTATCGTAATCCTGGGAGCTTTATTTAAAATGACTCACTGGCATGTTGGACCTATCACAGGTAACGTTGCCCTTGCTGCCGGTTTGATTACAGAAGCCTTAATTTTCTTATTCTTTGCATTCGATCCACCAGCAAAAGAAGAGCATTATGCTTGGGAAAATGTTTATCCTGAACTATTGGACGAGTCTGCTGAAAGACAACCAAGAAAAGTTGTAAACAAAGTTGAAAACAAAGAATTAGAAGTATCTCTTTCTGATAAACTTGACAAAATGTTAGCTGATGCTAAACTAGATGTTAGTTTGTTTGAAAGATTAAGAGGAGGAATTGATAAATTTTCTTCTTCTGTAGATCAGATCAATCAAACTGTTGATGTATCTGCTTCTACTCACAAGTACAACGAACAATTGAATCTTGCTGCATCTCACCTTGAAAGCATGAATGCATTATATGCACTTCAGCTAGAACACGGACAGAAACAGTCTGAATTCAGCAAAAAATATGTAGAAGATATTCAAAAATCTGCTGCTCAATCCGAAAAATTCAATGAGGAATTACAAGGTTTAACATCTAATCTTAATAACCTTAACAGAGTTTATGGTGGTATGCTTACTGCAATGAAGTCTTAATCACTTTCATTTTAATTATTGTTTAATTTAAAATTATTTTATTAAAATGGCAGGAGGTAAACAGACACCACGTCAGAAGATGATTAACCTGATGTATTTGGTTTTCATTGCTATGTTAGCGATGCAGATCGATCAGGAAATCATCAGATCATATAAAGATACAAATCAATCTCTTATGGATACGAGATTGATCGTTGAAAAGAAAAACGATGATATCTTCGAGAAGACTTTAGCTGCAAAGGCAGTTTCTTCACCGGAATCATATCAGCCGCTTTTGGATCAGTATAAAACATTAAAAGTTAAAACCAATGATTTGGTTACTTACATTGATGGATTAAAAACTACAATGGGAACAGCTGCTGAATATAACTCAGGAGCTGATATAGAAGAAAGCTTTGCAGCTCTTAACAATACAGAACCAGCAACTAACCTTTTCTTTAAAGATGGTGACGAGAAAAATGTATCTGCAAAATCTACAGAACTTAAAACAAAAATTGATGATTTAAGAACTTATATTACATCAACTTTTGGAAATAACCAACAGTTAAAAGCTGTTTCTGATAGAGCTTCAAAAAGTTTGGTTGCAGAATTTTCTAAAGACGACAAAAGAAGCAAAAAAGGATGGTTTCAGTATAAATTTTATAACCAGCCTTTGATTGCTGCTTTATCTAATTTGGAAGTTATTCAGTCTGAAGCTAGAAACCTCCAATCTGACGCTTTAACTTCTATGTTACAAGAGAAAGTTGATGCGGATATCAAATTTGATGCTTACGAAGCATTAGTTTCTGGACCAAGTTCAGTGTTAAAAGGTGAACCTGCTGAGATCAAAATTGCCATAGGTACTTTTGCAAGTTCAGTTCCAGGTTTGAGTATTACTGGTGCAAAGGTTGTTAATGGTCAGGGTATTATTACGCCAGGAACCGGTTCTGTAGGTACTCAGGAATTTAAAGGAAATATTTCTTTCACAGATAAAAATGGTAAAGTTCATACATTGCCTTATGCACATACTTTAAACGTAGTTTCTGGTGCTGAAGCTTTAAAAGAACAAAATGGAGCTATTTTGCAAGCTGATAAAATGATGGTATTGTACAGAGGGTTACAAAACCCTGTATCTGGTGCGATTTTAGGCGCAGATCTTGCTGCAACTACATTATCAGCTCCTGGAGCTTCAGTAAGTGGAGGAAAAGGAAAGTGGATGGTAACTCCTGGCTCAGGAAGTACTGTTAAGCTTACTATTTCTGGAAAAGCACCTAGCGGAAAAGTGATTTCTCAAGGTTTTGATTTCAGAATTAAAAATATTCCACCACCGAAAGGTCAGATTAGAGGAGCAAGCTACGTATCTATGCCAGCTGCTTCAATATCTAAGCAAACGCTTACCGCTACATTGCCGGATTTTGACTTCCCTGTTAGCTTCGATGTAGTTAGCTTTAAAGTGAAAGTTTCTGGTAAGCCGGTAATGCCAATCAATGGTAGTTCTCTTGGACAGGTTGAAGCTCTTACAAAAGGACTAAGAAGCGGTGATGTTGTTACAATATTTGATATCCAGGCTAAGGCAAACGGATTGAACGGTGTTGTACTTCCTAACATTGGTAATGTTATTATTAACGTATTATAATAAAGGTTTTGTAATTACGTTTATATAAAAAATTTAAAACTGATTGATTTTATACTTCAACATTTATTATGAAAAAGATTATATATAGTTTACTTTGTCTTTCCTCAGCAATGTCTTTTGCTCAGAACAGCATTCTAAATGCGAGTTCTCCTCAAAAGTTCAGAGAAGATCGTGAGATCAAGAAAGATAGTCTTGGTGGGCCTATCAAGCACGCATTTATCGAAGATAAAGATGTCTTGAGAAGTATGGTAGTGTGGGAAATAATTGATATGAATGATAAAATCAATCAGCCTTTTTACCATAACTCAGATGGTCTTGTATCTCAGAACAAATCGCTTTATCAGATTCTTTTAGATGCTGTTAATACTGGCAAAATAAAAGAAGTTTATCAAAGTGATGACTTTGTGACAAGATTAACTCCTGAGCAAATTGTTTCTGCTACTTCTGCAATTCAGGTTGCTGACTATTTCTCTCAAACTTTAAACGAGAACAAGATTGAAGAAGGAACTGCTAATAGTCTGAAAAAATATTTTTCATCTATCATTAATTCGACAGATACAGATATTAGCTCCATCAAAGCTTATTATGGAGCAAGACTTGAAGATGTTTTACTTTACAACGATGGAAGTAATCCTGTAACAACTGATGAACCTGCAGCTGAAACTACTACAACAACTAAAAAAGGTAAAAAGAAAAAGGTAACTAAGAAAGCCTCTGCAAAACCAGTTAATATTGCTCCTAATACTATTCTGGTAAAACTAGACGGAGCCTGGTATAAGATCAATAGAAATGATATTTCTGCTAATGTTGATAAAATTGTTACCGGAACTGAAAAAGTTAAGGCGCTTAAGTTAATGGGTATGTGGTATGTAGATAAGAGAGATACTCAGCTAAGATACAGACTTTTAGGTATAGCTGCTATGGGAGAAGATCCAAATGCTGCAAAGCTTAGAGCTTCACAAGCTCAGGCTCTTGCTGAGTCTGGTCAGCCTGTAGATGCTGCATCGCTTGGAGGTGGTGCTGCGGATCTGATTGACCTTTTCTGGATATATTATCCGGATGCAAGACAAGTTCTGAACAGCAATTTTATCTTTAATGCTAAGAACTCTACTTCTGATATCACTTATGATGATGTACTGAATAACAGAAGATTCTCTTCAATCATTTACAAAGCAGATAATGGACTGGGTAAAGGAGGAAGCGGAATTATAGATGAGTATGTTCCGAATGATGCTGAAGGTCAGCTTGAAGAAAGCGACAGAATCAAAGCTCAAATTCTTCAGATGGAGAATGATTTATGGAATTACTAACATTTCTCATATACACATAATAAAAAACCTGAGTATCTTTACTCAGGTTTTTTTTTATTTTATGGAAAATGTAGATTATGTTATAGTTGGGGCAGGATATGCAGGGATATTTTTTGCACATCAGCTAATCAAACAAAAAAAATCGTTCAGAATTTTTTGTGATGATTCTATTTCTGCATCACAAATTTCTGCCGGTGTATGCAATCCTGTTATTTTAAAACGATTCAATACCTTTTGGAAGTCTCAGGAGCAAATCAATTATCTTGATGTGATTTTTAAAGAAATAGAAACATATACATCCAGAAATTACATGATTTATGAAAATGTCGTAAGAATTTTTCATAATGATTCAGAAAAGATACAATGGACAAAAAATGCTCAAAAAGATGATCTGAAGTTATATCTCAATCCGAGTTTTATCCATTTAGATTCAGTAGAAAATCCATTTTATGCGGGAAAAGTTAATCAGTCTTGCAGGATTGATGTTACTCAATTTTTTTCTGATATGTTAAACTATCTTGAAGATAATCATTATTTGATTAAAGAAAAATTCGATTATTCATTGATTAACATCAAAGAAAATTCATATAAAAATATACTGTTCAATAACCTTGTGTTTTGTGAAGGGATCTCAAGTAATAGTAATCCATATTTCAAAAACATTCCTGTTCAGCCTAACAAAGGACATTGCCTTAAAGTTAAGTTAGAAACATCGACAGATAATTATACTATCAAGAAGAAACATTTTTTATTTAACCTTCAGAATAGTGATTACTATTACGGTGGAACTTATGACCGTTTCGATTTGACTACTGAAGTTAATGACAAATCTGTTGAAGAATTAAAAAATGGACTTCAGGAAATCTACAAAAATGATTTTGAAATTCAGGATATCAATATCGGATTTCGTGCTACAGTTGCAGACAGACGGCCAATTTTAGGAAGACATCAGAAACATCAAAACTTCTATATCTTTAATGGACTTGGAGCCAGAGGTGTTTACAACGGGAGTTATTTTTCTAAGATTTTATTTGAATTTATTGAAAATGATGTAGCACTGGAATCTGAAATCGATGTTAAAAGATTTTATTAACATTGGGTCATAAAAAAGGTTATTAAATCAAAATTCAATAACCTTTCTTAGTTGTCAGTACTTAACTTATTTAGAGCAATGTCAGCAAGACCGCAATCACCAAGCCAATTGCTGTAAAAACCATTCCTCTTTTGAACGCTTTTGTTTTCGGATTGAACATCCAAAAGCTGGAAATCACAAAAAAGAATAACGAGATTCCGAAAAACGTATTAAGCGGAGATAGTGTGTCTTTGGATTGTGC
>JAEXJU010000329.1 GCA_023448955.1 Bacteroidota bacterium | reverse complement strand
TGGCGGATCATCAACTCCTGCAGGCGGTTTTGCCGCGCTTACTGATGAAGATTGGGAATCTATACTACAGGCCAACCTTTTGGCGCCTGTACGTCTTGACAGAGGATTTCTCCCGCAGATGATTGATCGGAAAAGTGGCGTTATTATCCACATTGCTTCAATACAGGGAAAACTTCCGCTTTATGATTCTACATTACCTTACGCAGCTTCAAAAGCAGCATTGAGAAACTATAGCAAAAGTCTATCGAACGAAGTCACCCCAAAAGGCGTTCGTGTTCTGACCGTATCACCTGGTTGGATCAACACAACTGCATCCGAAGCATGGCTGGGTGAAATTGCAAGAAATGCAAACACAACTTTAAAAGAAGCACAACAGAATGTAATGGACGCATTGGGAGGGATTCCTTTCGGACGACCTGCAGAACCGAAAGAAGTTGCCGAATTAATAGGCTTCCTGGTATCGCCAAGAGCGGACTATCTTACAGGAACTGAATTTATAATTGATGGTGGCACAGTACCAACTATTTAATAATCTTTAAAATAAAACATATGAACTTACCAAAAGTAATCACAGAATTAGTAAAAGCGCAGAACAGTTTTGACAGTGCTGCCTATGCCCTATGTTTTGCAGAAGCAGCCACCGTATTTGACGAGGGTAAAAATTATACCGGTCGGAAAGAAATCGAACAATGGATCGGCAAAGCCAATAAAGAATATAAAGCGATCATGGAACCGGTAGCATATGATGAAAAAGAAAATATTCTTTCGGCGAAAACTTCAGGATCTTTTCCTGGAAGCCCGGTTGTTTTGAAATATCATTTAGTATTGGAAGAGGGATTTATCCGGTCACTTAAAATTACGGGTTAATTTGGAATGTTAAATTATAAACCGCTTTTATCAATGATAAAGCGGTTTTTTTTACAACTCTTTCAAAGGATCCCAAAAGAGCGTTTTAAAGTCTTTGATCTTCCAATTGTCCTGCACCACAACATTTTCTTTTTCCAGCCTTTCCCGGAACGATGGAACTGATAGTTTTCCTGAGCTGCTGATAACGCGGTGTGCCGGAACATCCTTCGGACATCCACCCATCGCATGACCGACGTGTCGGGAATGGTTCGGATAGCCTACAGCTTTTGCAATAGCTCCATAAGTGGAAATTCTGCCTTTCGGAATAAGCCTGGCGACCTCATAAACCTGCTGTTTGAATAACTCATCCATTGCTAGAAACCTAAAACTTTTAATTTCAACTGTATTGCAAAATTATCGGCAAACTTACTGGTGTTATAATAGCCAACCCTATAAAATAGTCCAAGGTTGAACTTTGTGCTAAGGAAATTATTATTCTCCAGGCCGATCTCCTGATAAAGATGATTCAGCGGACTGTAGTCAAACTGGTGATATTCCGGGTTTTTCATATTCCCGATGATACCTTTATAAACAATATCAAAGCTGGAAGTATTTTTCCCGATACTCTTGAAATACCAAGGAATGCGGTGTGTAAAATAATAGCCAGCAAATTTATCATTGAAATATTTCCCCGATGTCATCGTTGCAAAACCAAGGTATGTTGTGAGGTTAAAATTAGAAAAAATACTGTTTTCCCTGCTGGAATCCAATCCGCCCATCTCGAACTGATGCCAAACCGGCGCATCGCCAGTGAAGTAGCCGCCATAAGCTCTTGTCCCAGTAACACCCAGAACTGTTCGGAACTGGTGCGTGTAGAGAATGTCGAAACGGCTATAATTTAGCTCGCCGCCCAGACTTTTGAAACCTTGCTCATAATTCAGGTAAACTTCCGGATAATTTTGTTCAAAGGTATATTTTCCAGACGGTGTCATTATATTCTTGCTGTTTGGAGAAAATTTGATTGTCGCCAAAGAACTGAAATTGTCGAAACTTCCCGTTCTGTTTTTGTAAGCATAATCAAAAACGGCTTCTTCCTTTTGTCTTTTCGCAGATACATTCAGCGTTAGAGAATTGCTCAGATCTACTTCATAACCTGCACGGAATCCTTCAAACTTATAATATTTATCGTTCTGGATAGACATCCCGGAATTCATAATGGTCATTCTGAAATTCCAAAGGTTCTGGTTAAAAAGTCCCGATGCGGCCACATCATTAAAATACTCGACACGGAAGAAGGAGTTGCGCTCCAACGTTGTTCTAAAATCTACACCTGCTCCGTACTTAAATTCTTTATCCTTAAAGCCATAAGCCAGATAAACATCCGGCGAGATGTATTTATTAAATCTTTCATTAAGCTTGAATCCAGCACCCAGACGAAAACCTTCGTATCTGTTATATTTGGTCTGCAATGGATTGATGTCTATCATTCCGATTCTTATTTTTCCTCTCAAAAGACCTGTAATTACTTTAGCTTTCTGGTCTAATTTATATTTTTTACCGATCGAATCGATTTTAGTATAGGTCAGTTTTTCCCTTGTCGTGAGGCTGTCTGTTCTGTATTCATCTAAAAGTGAACCGTCGGAATTTTTGACACTCATCGTATAACCGCTAAACTGATTAGCTTTGACCTCAACAGGACTCTGGAAGTCAAAATAATCGGCTTTCATATAAGCATAAGTTCCGAATTTCTTCACCTTATCCAGACGTTCTTTTTTTTCCTCAGCTGTTTCATTATTTTTCTTTTCCACAGTATTGAATGTAGAACTTCCCATCCTTATTTTCAGGTTTTCGGATTTCAGAAACCACTTATTATCAATAGGAACCCAAATAGAAGTAATGCTACCGTCTGACTTTACTTTGCTGTTGCTTTCAATTTTTTTAATAGCGTAAGTTGCTTTGTCAATATAAAGATAGCCGTTATATTTTCTTTTGTTGACAGGCGTTTTATAATCTACCTGTCTGAATCTGATGACATAATTCTCCCGTCCATCTATTGTTAGGGAATCTGTAAGAAAATATCTATAAAGACTGCGGTTTTCCGGCAAAACTTCACGCGGAACTTTATTTCTGTTAGATCTCAGCGTTATCATTTCATAAATTGGTTCCTGCAGACCGGAAATCCTGTTATCCAATATATTGATTTTTTCTCCAAATTCTTTTGAATACAGAAACTGTGCTGCGCGTTCCCAAAGGAACATTTTACTTTCTGCAAAAACACTCATTGCTTTTTCTCCTTCTATAGAGTCTTTTTTCTCTTTTTCTTTAGTTGGGAGAATACGGCCAGATAATTTCGAAAGCGAATCTTTTCTGGCTGCGATAAATTGGCTGTAATCTTTTATACTGTCCTGATCCAGATCAAAAGACATTTTTTCATAAGATTTATATGAATAAGAGTCCAACGCATTCGGTGAATTATCTTTGAAGCTTCTGAAAACCTTATCCAGAATAGCCAGAGCACGCGGATCGCTTTCATTGGTAAGTGTTACTGCTTCTATATCTCTTGTTTTGGAGCTTTCTTTGTCCAGTGCAATCTCCATCGTTTTATCTACCACCACTTCATCACCAATAAACTGATTCGCTTCCACATCTACTTTTGTGCATTTTGTAGTAAAATTAAGTAAGCCGTTTTCGTCGGTATGGCCGAGAAGTTTATCATTGCAATAAACTTTCGCTCCTTTGATCGGTTTTTGATTGTCTGAACTGTAAACTTTTAGTTTACTTTGAGAAAACAAAAAAGTTGAAGCAAATAGGAAAAAGGTAAAATAGAGTCTCATCATTATTCGTTTAGTTTTTTATATAACAATTGGTATAAAAAAAAGTTCATTTGTTATCGGTACAAAATTAAAGTTTTATATTAATAAAAAACATTCCAAAGTAACTTGGAATGTTCAAAAAAATAATAATATAAATGTGAGAATTATTTCAATTCAAAAAAATTGATGTTTGCATTACCTGTATCAAAATATAATCTGAGTTTCTTTTTCCCTTTTGAAAGATTGATTCTTTTCCCTGAAATCGTTTTCCATTCCTTATCTGTTGGCGGCAGATCTATTTGTGCCAATATTTCTCCTGACTCATCTTTTATGCTGACTCTGGAACTTTCAGCAGATTCATTATTATATCGAATATCAAGTTTATATTCTTTAGTTTGATTAATATTCAAAGTGTATTGCAGCCATTCACCGTTTTCCGTTTTCCCGACATAATACCCATTGGTAACCTTATCATTGCAGGCATAAATATCAACACCATCGTTTCGCATTTTATTGCCGGCGTTCCATTCGGTGTGCTGACCAGAACTTACCCAAAGATTCTGAAAATCATTATCCTGATAAGCTTTCCCAATTCTCCCTAAATCATATTCCGCAGCAAAGATTCTTCCCGGAGCACTATGATTTGTGAATGGTTTTGTGGTTTCCTCATTCACTTGCCGGAATAGTGCATCAATAACATCTTTCTTCACTTCTGTATTTTCCATTTTGTAGTTGTCCGCGATTTTCAGCAATGCTTTCTGGGCAAAATCCTTCGAAGGTTTTTCGCCGCCATTTTTCCAATAATCCAGAAGTTTATGATATTCCGGTGTGATCTTCACATTGGTAACGCCTGCAATATTGTCAATTTTTTTCATTGGCCAGTAAGCATAGCCAATGTTGTTTTTCAGAAGAAGCTGATTCAGTTCCGTAAACCATACATTAGAGTTTTCACCCGTTTCTCCGAGCCACACCGGCACATTGAATTTATTTCTCAAGTCCAGTATATTCTGGATTGCATCGGGAGAATTACTGGTCCAGTATTTATGAAAACTCAATACCATATTATCATCCCAAAGCGTAGAAAGTCCGTTATAGTTATTCCCCCAGCCATTTCCTTCTATAATGATGATATGATTCCTATCAACTAGTCTGATAGCTTCTGTGATTTCTTTCTGAAGCTTCCAAAGCGGCGCACTAGACATCTCGTCCGTTCCATTCGGATTTTTTCCTGTGAAGGGATAGTTTGGTTCATTTATAAGATCATATCCGCCAATCCATTCCTTGTCCTTATAGCGTTCCGCCAGTTTTTTCCAAAGGCCAATGGTTTTTTTCTGGTTATCTTCATTTTGCCAGAGATTTGGTTTTGATTTATCATTATCGGATATATTCTCATCATTACCTTGTCCGCCCGGAGCGGCGTGAAGATCGAGAATCAGATAAATTTTGTTCGCCTCGCACCATTTCAGAAGATTATCAGTCATTACAAACCCTTCTTCCAGCCAGGTATTTTGCCCTTTAACAGGTTCTTTTTCAATAGGTAAAGTATAGAGATCATAATGC
>JAEXJU010000274.1 GCA_023448955.1 Bacteroidota bacterium | reverse complement strand
CTGAAAAATGGCGCTGACAAAATCACGATTAATTCGGCAGCACTTTCCAATCCGAATCTGATATCTGAAGTTGCCCGCCGTTTTGGCTCGCAATGTATGGTTGTGGCGATTGACACTAAATTGGTGGAAAATCAAAACAAAGTGTTTAGCAACGGCGGAAAAATCGAAACGGAAAAAGAACTATTTTCCTGGGTAAAAGAAGTAGAAAATCTCGGTGCAGGTGAAATACTTCTGACCTCGATGAACACGGACGGAACAAAATCCGGTTTTGCGATTGACATTACAAAACAACTTTCTGACTTGGTTAATATTCCTGTCATCGCTTCCGGAGGCGCAGGAACAATGCAGCATTTTGAAGATGTCTTCACAGAAACCAAAGCAACCGGAGCATTGGCAGCGAGTATTTTTCACTTTAACGAAATCGAAATTCCAAAACTTAAAAATTATTTAAAATCTAAAAATCTACCTATAAGATGAATTTGAAATTTGACAAAAACACAGGCCTGATTCCAGTCATTATCCAAGATTTTCTGAACCTAAAAGTCCTGATGCTGGGATATATGAATCAGGAAGCTTTTGACAAAACCTTGCAGGAAAAACGGGTAACTTTCTTTTCCCGTTCCAAAAACAGACTTTGGACCAAAGGCGAAACTTCGGGCAACTTTTTGGAATTGATAGATTGGAAAATAGATTGCGACAGCGATACGATTCTCATCAAAGCAAAACCGCTCGGACCGACTTGCCACAAAGGAACTACTACTTGTTTCGCAGAAGAAAATGATAAAGGTTTCTTATACGAATTGCAACAAACGGTTTCTGAGAAAATCGAGACTAACGATGAAAGTTCTTACACCAACGAACTTTTCAGAAAAGGCATCAACAAAGTAGCTCAAAAAGTAGGTGAGGAAGCTATAGAACTGGTCATTGAAGCGAAAGATAACAATGATGAATTATTCTTAAACGAAGCCGCAGATTTGATTTATCACTATTTGATTCTGTTGAAAGCAAAAGGTTTTGCAATAGAAGATGTTGAGAAAGTTTTTAAATCAAGAAGTCAATAAAAAAACCAGCAAAATTGCTGGTTTTCTGTTATGGCGCCAATCTGGAAATATCCCAATCAAAATCTTCTGTCAAAGTATATAAGATCCTGTCGTGAAGACGGTTTGGTCGGCCTTGCCAGAATTCGATTTCGTAGGGTTTTGCGATATAGCCGCCCCAATTTTCAGGTCTTGGGATTTCTTTGTTTTCAAATTCGGTTTCTAAATCTTTGAGTTTATTTTCAAGAAAACTTCTGTCCGGAATTTCCTGACTTTGTGGGGAAACAACGGCGCCCAACTGACTTCCTTTTGGACGGGAATGGAAATAACCGTCGCTCAGGTTTTCAGCAATTTTTTCCACGTTGGCTTTGATGATGATTTGACGTTCCAGACTTGGCCAGAAAAAATGAAGACATGCTTTTTTAGTTTTCTCGAGTGATTTCCCTTTTCGGCTGTCATAATTGGTATAAAAAACAAATCCCTCCCAGTTGTAAGACTTCAGCAAAACCATTCTGATTCTGGGACAGCCATCTTCTTCTACAGTTGAAATAGCCATTGCGTTGGCTTCGGAAACCTGCGGATTTTCTTCGGCTTCCAGAAACCAGTTTCGGAATTGCTCGATTGGATTGGCTTTGACTTCGGTTTCGATGAGTTGGGATTTATCGTAAACTTTTCTTTTATCGTGGAGATTTTCTGATTGGTTCATTTTATTTGAAATTCTAATTTTTAAACGCAAATTTCGCAAAGATTTCTTTTAATTACTAACTGTTTTTAATTTCGCAAAGCTACTTCGACAAGCTCAGCATAAACTAGAAACTCATCAAAGATAAAAACTTCACATTATGAGAAATTTTAATTGAAAGAAAAAACTTCAACTTTGCGAAGCGCGCCCCGTCCTGAGTGGAGCTCTTTTTGTAAGCCGGGGAAAGCCTTGGCGCAAAAAGCGGGAATCCTTTGACAAGCTTAGCATAAACTACGGGCGGAAATAGTGCCAAATCCAAAGATTCGATAAAGTCAAATGATTAGAATCTGAATCGATTTAACTTAAATTTTCGTTGAATTCTTTTCAAAAAAAATATTTTTTTATAGCTTTGATAGATGAATTACTCCTACAAAGGTAAAATTTTGATATCAACTCCGGACACATCAGGAGATATATTTTCTCGTTCTGTGGTTCTCATCATAGACCACGATGATAACGGAGCCTTTGGTCTTATTCTGAACAAAAAAAACCAGAATATGAGTTCCAGGCTGCTGAACATTTTTGGCTTCCCGGTAGAACTGTACGAAGGTGGACCTGTAGAAAATGACAAAGTTTTTTTCATTCTGAAAGGTCAGAAAATCACGGAACAGTATTCAGAAATCAACAGCGAGTTTTATGTTACAGAAGATATTGATTCTGTAGTTTCTGCCATCGTAGAAGGATCTCTCAGCGTTTCTGACATCAAGGTTTTTTCCGGTTATTCCGGCTGGGCTGCCATGCAGCTGGAAGGTGAACTCCAGAGAAAAATGTGGACTATTGTAGACGTCTATAATTTGGATTATACGCTGCCTAACGACCAGAATCTGTGGAAAAGCATTATGCAGAATCTGGGTGGCGAGTTTCTTCTCTGGGCCAATGCGCCGGAAGATGTGAGTCTGAATTAAATTTTACATCAGAAAAAAGTCGCAAACTGTATATCCGGTTTGCGACTTTTTTATTTTATATTCTTCTCAGACTTTATTTTTTTAGTCATATCCTGAACTTCCTTAAGCAAAATAAAAAAGCCCGGTTTTGCCATACTTACATGGTCAAATCCTTCTTCTTCCAGCAGTTTTACAGACGGATGCTTTACCAGATTCAACATCCTTTCGAGATAAGCATTTTCTTCGTAACGGCCGAATAATTCCAGCTCTCGGTCACCCGTGATCAGAACAATTGGCGGTGCATCTTTTCTTACATGAAACAAAGGCGCATATTGGTCAATTGTCGGCTGTAATTCCGGGATTCCTTGCTCTTTCCTGATTTGAAAATGAGTAATGGCTTGTCCGCTGAACGGGATCAACCCTGCAATCTGGTCAGCATCGATGTTATATTTCTGAAGGTATTTTTTATCCAAAGTAATCATCATTGCCAGATACCCACCCGCCGAATGTCCGGATTGGAAAATCAGATTTTTATTACCACCATATTTTTCAATATTATCAAAAACCCAGGCAGTCGCAGCGGCTGCATCTTCAATATATGCTGGCGCTTTTACTTTTGGAGCCAGGCGATATTCTACACTTACAACAGCAATGTTTTGTTCCAGCAGTTCTTTTGGTAGTTCGTTAGTTCCACCAGTCAGTCCGCCACCGTGAAACCAAATAACGGTTGGAAAATTTTTAACATTCGCAGGATAATAAAAATTCAATTGGCATTGGGAACTAATGTAAGAATCTGTCTTACGTATTTTCTCCGGGTAATAAGAAATGTTGCTTTCGGTTTTATATTCTGTCTGTGCAAAACTGAATGCAAAAACAAAAATTAAAATAAGACTGATTGGATTTCTGAACATAATTACATTTTATTATTTTTAAACACAAAGCAAACAAAGATTTTTGTTATTGAATGGTTTATGGCGCACAAGATTACTTTGTTAATAAAAATTGATCCTTATTTATAAAAATTTAACATCAACATTTCCTGACTGATGATAAAAAAATCCGTCGCTATCGTATTCAATATTTGTGAGACCTTCCAAAACATCATAAACCATTTTTTGCAGCACACCATCTCCGATGCCGTGGATGATCAAAAGATTTTTGATTTTATTTTTCCTGCAAAAATCGATGGTTTCCAGCAGTATTTCTTTTTGGATCATCAGTCTTTCAAAAGCATCATAATCCGAAGGATTTTTGACCAGGGAATCAAAATGCAAATCCAGCTTTAACGGTGTTTTCTTATGCTTTTTAGAAACTAATTTGGTGGTTTCCTTTTTCTTAATGACAGGTGTATTTTCGTACAATCCAGAATCTAAGATGGTAAGTTGATCTTTTGAAAAGTTATAAGTAAAACCATGCTCATCTTCTATTTTTACCTGATTGGCAATAATCTTAATAATTCTACCTCTAAGATTTTCATCAATGACAGAAACGTTGTCTCCTACCTTCATTTTTATGATTAATAATATTTAATGCAAAGTCCGCAAAGTTTTTTTTAAAGACTAGATACTTTTAAGTTCTCAAAGGCGTTTCACTCAGCCAAAATAAAAACTCGAATTTGCTATAATTTTAAAACTCTCAAACCCGACTTCCAAGCTCTATGACCTCCAAATCTTTGATTTCATCGTTGTGAATCGTGAAGCGCATCATTGTTCTCACCTTGTGCCAGCCGGATTTCCCGCAAGCACCAGGATTGAGATGTAGCAAATTATTCTTATTGTCCGGCATTGCCTTCAGAATATGGGAATGACCGGAAATAAAAAGTTTTGGCTCTTTTTCGGCTATTTCTTTCTTTGCCAAGGGTGAGTATTTGCCCGGGTAACCGCCAATATGAATCATAAGAACATCTACATCTTCGCATTTGAAACTCAAAACTTCCGGGAAAATTGTTCTGATTTTTGCTTCATCAATATTGCCA
>JAEXJU010000260.1 GCA_023448955.1 Bacteroidota bacterium | reverse complement strand
AAACAATTCCTCCGATTCCGGCAAACTTATTCCATTCGCAAGGCGATTTTTTCAGCAGATGAATATTCGCACCGGAACAAATCATCAGAAAATGCTGAAACCAGTTCATTTTATGTGAGTTAATATTTTTCATTTTTAATATTTCATCATTATTTGTATTTTAAAACGTTAATTTGTTACAAATAGTATTAGGTTTTACCTAATAACTAATTCTGTACCATTTATTATAAGAATTGAAATGATAAAATAAACTCGAATTAAACGTCTTGTTTTGATGTATCGGATTGAAGCTGAGAATCCCTGTAAAGTTTTTGCTTGCTCCAATTGGCATGTTTCGAAGGAATAATTTTGTGACCCATTCTGTAAGCATAGATCTTTGTAAATTCTGCGCCAAAAAATACCAGCTGACAGGAATAATTGATCCACATCATCAGTAAAATAACCGTTCCGGCTGCTCCGAAAATAGATGTCGGTTTAGAGAAATCAAAATAAAAACTAATCAGCATTTTCCCGATGTTGAACAGTAAAGCAGTTACAACAGCGCCTATCCAGACAGACTTCCACTTGATTTCCACATCCGGAAGAACTTTGAACATAAAAGCAAACAGAACCGTAACGATGGCAAACCCAAGGATAAAATTGCTCGCCTGAATAATCACATACGTTTCTAAACCGAAATATTTAGTAATCAAATCATTAGCTAAGCCTATCAAAGAAGATAAAAGCATACTAATCAAAAGCAGAAAAGCGATAATGAGAATCATCCCGAGAGAATTCGCTCTGTCCAAAAGGAATTTCTGCCAAGCTTTTTTAGGAACAGCTTCTACATCCCAAAGATTGTTTAGCGAGCTTTGCATCTGGAAAAATAAACTTGTTGCCCCGAAAACCAAAGTTCCGACACCAAGTGCTTTCATCCAGAAATTTTCCTTGTCCACCATCGCACTTTTGATGATGTCCTGAATGCTTTTTGCACCTTCATAGCCCATAATTCCCTGCAATTGTCTGCGAACTTCTCCATTCACAGCTTCTTCTCCAAAAAAATTGCTGGCAGTCCAAATAATAATAATCAGTAAACCAGGAAGCGAAAATATTGCATTGTAAGCCATACTTGCGCTGTCTTTTGCTGCGGATGAAGACATCCATTCATTGAAGGTTTCTTTCAGGATTTCCCAGAGATGGTTAAGTTTTTTCATTCAGAATTTTCGTTGGCAAATCCAATCTTTGTACCAACTTACTCTTCCTTATACCAGCTGGAATATTTCACATAGTTATCAGCAATACGGTTGATTTCGCCTTCTATCAGATTTAGAGAAATATCTTTCACTTTTTTGGCAGGAACCCCAGCCCAGACTTCACCTTCACGGATGTGTGTATTGGCAGTCACCACCGCTCCGGCTGCTACTATCGAGTTACTTTCTACGAGGCAATCGTCCATCACAATGGCACCCATTCCTATCAGAACATTATCTTTGATGGTGCAACCGTGCACGATGGCATTATGACCAATAGAGACATTATTCCCAATTGTGGTTGGACTTTTCTGATAGGTGCAATGGATCATCGCATTGTCCTGAACATTCACTTTATCGCCCATTTTGATGAAATGAACATCACCTCTCAAAACTGCATTGTACCAGATACTGCAATCTTTTCCCATCGTCACATCGCCGATGATTACAGCAGTTTCTGCCAAAAAAGTATTGTCTCCAAGCTGAGGCGCTTTGCCTAAAAGTTCTCTAATAATTGCCATATTTTTATAATTGTTAAATGATAGTTGATAAATGATATTTTTTGCTCGCAGCATATTCTGATTTGGCAGATGTTCAATTTTAAATCTGCCAAATCTGCTCAATCAGCGAGAACCTTTCTGATAACTAACTAATGGAAACCTAAATAATTTTTATTTGGGCGCCTTTATCCGTCCTCCGTTCCCGCTTTTTTGTGCCAATTCTTTTCCCAGCGTAAACAAAAAGAGCTCCACTCAGGCCGGGGCGCAGATTTGTTCTTCAAATCCCGTTTTTGTCATCAATTCCACCGAAAATCAGCTCAATAGAAAAAATCAAAAACCTGCAAAGACGCTCAGAATCAAAACTTAACATCATCTTAGGATTTATTAGGATTTATCAGCTTTTTTCTTCCACCAAATTACGATAATTTTGCAGTTCAATATATGTAAAATGCGAGAAATCATAATAGAACCCACCCAGAACCCGAAAGTGATGAAATTCATCGCTGATTATAATCTGATTCCCGGTTCATTAGAACTGGACAGAGATTCTGACATTTCGGAAATCCCTTTGGCGCAGGAATTATTCAATTATCCTTTTGTGGACAGGATTTTCATCACAGCCAATTTCGTAGCTGTGGCGAAGCAGGATTCCGTAGAATGGGAGCACGTGGCAGAAAGCCTGAAAAATATCATCGAAGACGAATTGCTCGCCAATCCGAGAATCTATCTTCAGAAAAGAAAAGAAGCCTATCAGATTTACTCAGAGATGACGCCTAATCCGGCAGTGATGAAATTCATCTCAAGCAAAATGCTGATGGACGGATTTATAGAAGTGAAGTCTAAAGAAGAATCGGGCGAAGTACCTTTGGCAAAGGAATTATACGATGCTTTCAATTTTGTGAAGGAAATCTATGTGAGTGATAATTTCGTTGCCGTAACCAAGGATGATCAGTTCCAATGGCACGAAATAATGAATCAGGTTCGTTCTTTCATCGCCGAATTTCTGCAGGCCGGAAAAACGATATCCAACCTGGAACCTCACGCACACGAAAATCCTGTATTGAAAATCATCAACAGAGAATATACCAATGATGAGCAGAAAATCAGCGATATTCTGAATGAATATGTAGCGCCAGCCGTGGAAAATGATGGCGGAAAAATTTCTCTGATAGAATATGACCAAGAGAACAAAACCGCAAGAATGCTGCTTCAGGGTGCGTGCAGCGGTT
>JAEXJU010000201.1 GCA_023448955.1 Bacteroidota bacterium | reverse complement strand
TTGAAAATCGCTCTTACATTAGCAACCGTTCTTGTAGTGTTGTTAGTAGTACATTCTACAAAAAAAGCTACACCGCCCTGTCCATAACCTTCATAAGTGATTTCCTCATAGTTTTCCGCATCTGCACCACTTGCTTTCTTTATTGCCCTTTCTACGTTATCCTTTGGCATATTGGCACCTTTAGCATTTTGAATACATCTTCTGAGTGCAGGATTAGATTCTGGGTCAGTTCCGCCAGCTTTTACCGCTAAGGCAATATCCTTTCCTATTTTTGAAAATGTTTTGGCCATCTTATCCCATCTGGCCATTTTTGAGGCTTTTCTATACTCGAACGCTCTTCCCATTTTGTGATTAATTTATTTGTACAAAAATACTGAAATCTGAAAACAAAAAAAATACCTCCAATAAAATTGGAGGCATTTTTATTTAGAAATAATTATTAATTATTTTCTTTTTTTAGTTGACTTTTTAGTTGATTTTTTCACAACTTTTTTCTCAACAACTGGAAGATCTGATTTTTGAAGAGCATCCCAAGCTGCACCATTTACAGCTTCAACAACTACTTTTCTATCAGCTTGTCTTTCAGCATCAGAAGCTTTTTCAGAAACTTTAGCATCTCTTTCACCTACTCCAACTGATTTCAATTGGCTAGCGCTAACACCTCTAGATTCAAGAGCTTTAACAACAGAAGCAGCTCTTTCTCTTGAGAGTTTCAAGTTGTAAGCATCAGATCCTTTAGCATCTGTGTGACCAGTTACAAGGAACGTAGCATCTTTAGCACCTTTCAAGATTTCAGAAGCTTGATCCAATTTCCCATTAGATTCTGGTCTTAGAGTAGCTTTGTTGAAATCAAACAAAATGTTTTGTAATGCTCCTGTAGCTTCAGTAGCATAAGCAGAAGCTGGTTTAGGGCAACCTTGATATTCTGGAAGACCTGGAACTGTAGGACAAGCATCATCTTTATCTAATACACCATCACCATCAGTATCTGGCCAAGGGCATCCTTTGTTTTCAACTGGACCAGGAACATCAACACAAGCATCATCTTTGTCTAATACTCCGTCTCCATCAGTATCTGGCCAAGGACAACCGTTATTTTCTTTTGGACCAGCTACGTCTGGACATTGATCATCTTTATCTGGAATACCATCACCATCTTTGTCTGGACATCCTTGGAATTCTGGTAAACCTGGCTCATCAGGACAAGCATCTTCCTTATCAGGAATTCCATCTTTATCTCTGTCAGTATTACCAAATCTGAATAACAATGACGCAGAAGCTTGCCAGAAGTTAGCAACTCCAGATTTATCAACAGGAGTGGTTACATAATCTCCTTGTACGCCTAAACCGAAGTTATTAGTTAGCCAGAAGTTAATACCTGCACCGGTGCTAACAGTAAAGTGATTTGCTTTCCCCATTAGATCTCCATCTTCATTGTATGCAGTGTAAACTTCTCCAGACTTAGTATCTGTTCTTGGGAAAGTAAGACCTGTATAGTCATGTCTAAGATAGTTAGCTCCAACTCTCAAATATGGATCAAACCAAGATTCTTCATCCCAAAGAAGACCTGCTGCTTTGAATTGAAGACCAAGACCTGTCATCAAGAAAAACTCTTTATCCATTGCAAATCTTTTGTTGTCAACATTTCCAACAGTAGTTTGCCAGTCAAGAACTAAACCTTTTCCAAGGCTTCTTGCAACAGTTAATTTAGAAAGTGGCGGTGTAATTGAATATTTTGATACACCAAATAAGTTTTCTTTAAAATTGTTGAATGAGAACGTATTGCTGAAATTATTTCTTTGAGCAACGTGATTCACTCCATGAGCACCTACACCTATCACCCAAGGATTGGTAGTAGTTTGTGCGAAAACAGTAGAGGCAACTGTAAGTGCCAATGCTGAAATTCCTAATTTTAGATTTTTCATAGAATTAAATGATTAAATAATTGATAATGCAAAATAAATATAATTTTTCTTTATAAACAAAGTTTTTTTAGTTTTTCTTTAACAATCGCTGAATGTTGACTTTATTCTCTCTATCTTTTATGGCTTCTCTTTTATCATATAGTTTCTTGCCTCTTGCAAGGGAAACCAGAAGTTTTGCCTTACCATTATTATTAATGTAAAGCTTAAGAGGGATTATAGTATTCCCAACATCTTTTAACTTTTTTTTAAGTTTTTGCAATTCGTATTTATGCAGTAGCAACTTCCGTTCCCTTTTTGTTTTATGATTATAAAAAGTTCCCAGTTTATACTCATCTATCAGCATATTAATTATATACAGTTCATCTTCAATAAACTGGCAAAAGCTTTCTGTAATCGATGCTTTGGAAGATCGCAGAGATTTTATTTCTGTACCTGTCAATACAATTCCCGCTTCATATTCTTCTAGAATTTCATACTCAAAGCGAGCGCGTTTGTTAAGAATATTAACATTTTTTTCAATTTTAACTTTCATATGTTAATGCTTGGTGACACTTCACTATCCCAACTTATTTTCGTAATTTTGCAACAAATTTACAAAACTATATGTTAACAGTATCTAATTTATCATTACAGTTCGGGAAGAGAGTTCTCTTTGACGAAGTTAATATAAAATTCACGAAAGGAAATTGTTATGGGATAATTGGTGCAAACGGTGCCGGGAAATCTACATTTCTAAAAATATTGAGTGGAAAGCAGGAATCCACTTCTGGTAATGTTTCACTGGAGCCTGGAAAAAGAATGTCTGTTCTGGAGCAGGATCACTTTGCTTACGATAATTTCACAGTCCTGGAAACTGTTCTCAGAGGAAACAAAAAGCTTTTCGAGATTAAGGAAGAGATGGATGCGCTTTATGCAAAAGAGGATTTTTCTGATGAAGACGGAATCAAAGCTGGAGAATTGGGAGTAATCTATGACGAAATGGGCGGTTGGAACTCTGAAGCTGATGCACAGACAATGCTTTCCAATGTTGGAATCAAGGATGATATGCATTGGCAAATGATGTCGGAATTGGAAAACAAAGACAAAGTAAGAGTTTTATTAG
Organism: Bacteroidota bacterium; assembly: GCA_023448955.1. GTDB lineage: Bacteria > Bacteroidota > Bacteroidia > Flavobacteriales > Weeksellaceae > Epilithonimonas. Next base: position 2,025 of record JAEXJU010000201.1, on the reverse strand, counting down.
CTCAGGCATTGTTCGGAAACCCGGACGTTCTGATCCTGGATGAGCCTACCAATGACCTGGATATCTCCACTATTGCCTGGTTAGAAGATTTCCTTGCAGATTATGAAAATACAGTCATAGTTGTATCTCACGACCGTCACTTCTTAGATGCAGTTTGTACGCACATTGGAGATTTGGATTATTCTAAACTGAACCTTTACACAGGTAATTACTCTTTCTGGTATCAAGCCTCTCAGTTAGCAACCAGACAAAGAGCTCAGGCCAATAAAAAAGCGGAAGAAAAGAAAAAAGAATTACAGGACTTCATCGCAAGATTCAGCTCCAACGTAGCGAAGGCGAAACAAGCAACTGCGCGTAAAAAGATGATCGACAAACTGAACATCGATGACATAAAACCTTCATCAAGACGTTATCCTGCGATTATTTTTGATATCGAAAGAGAAGTCGGCGATCAGATCCTGGATGTAAAAGGTCTTGAAAAAACAAAAGACGGCGAATTACTATTCTCCAATATTGATCTTAACCTTAAAAAAGGTGATAAAGTAGCTGTTATTTCCAGAAATTCATTAGCTATAACAGAGTTTTTCCAAATCATTTCCGGAACTACAGAAGCAGATAAAGGCACTTACAACTGGGGCGTAACAACCAACCAATCTTATATGCCATTGGATAATACTGATTACTTTCAGGAAGATGCCAACCTGGTAGATTGGCTAAGACAATTTACTAAAAATGATGAGGAAAGACACGAAGAGTTTATGAGAGGTTTCCTAGGAAGAATGTTATTCTCCGGAGACGAAGCGCTAAAATCTTGTAAAGTTCTTTCCGGAGGTGAGAAAATGCGTTGTATGTTCAGCAGAATGATGCTTCAGAAAGCGAACGTTCTTCTTTTGGATGAGCCTACCAACCACCTGGACCTGGAGAGTATTACTACATTGAACAACTCCCTGAGCAACTTCAAAGGCAACATTTTGCTATCTTCTCATGACCACGAATTGCTGGAAACTGTCTGTAACAGAATCATCGAGCTGACGCCGAAAGGCATCATCGACAGAGATATGACATATGATGAATATCTGGCGGACAAAAAAATCAAAGAACTACAAGAGCAAATGTATTCTTAAATCTTTTTGGGCGTCTTTATCCGTCCGAGTTTATCCTGAGCTTACCTAAGGGCTCATCCGCTCAGGCCAAGACGCAGATTCAACGCCAAAATTATTTTTTGTCAGTTTTATACAATATTCAAACATAACCCTTTCAAAGTTTTTAACTCTGAAAGGGTTTTTCTTTTGGCCAAAACTCCAAATACTAACAAGAATTGTAACAGTAATCAATTAAATTTAAATAAATCCAAAACTATCTTTAATTTCAATGATTTTCGGTAATATTCACAAGGCCTTGACAAGCTCAGCCTTACATCGCTTAAAATGGAACTTTTAATATTAGAGAATTCTCATGCTGAGCCTGTCCAACCGTTTCTAATCCAGAAATTTCAAATTTTTTAAATCTTTTAGGTTGAATAACGAACAATCTTATTAATTTTATAAAAATATATAGACCTTATGAATTCATTAAAATATCTTTTATTATTTCTGTTGATGCCGTTTCTGGGAATTTCTCAGACCAAAGATTCACGTTATCAGCCAAAACCATACGTCCAGCTCAAACATCCTGAATGGAGCAAGAATGCCACGATCTATGAGGTCAATATCCGTCAATACACCAAAGAAGGCACTTTTAAAGCTTTTGAAAAACACTTGCCAAGACTAAAGAAAATGGGCGTCGATATCCTTTGGCTTATGCCGATTCATCCTATTGGAGAATCACACAGAAAAGGAAAACTGGGAAGTTATTATTCGGTAAAAGACTTCAAAGGCGTGAATCCGGATTTTGGGACTTTGCAAGATTTGAAAAATTTGGTTGATAAAATCCATTCGATGGGAATGTATGTGATTATCGATTGGGTGGGAAATCACTCCGCCTGGGACAATCCTCTGGCAAAAGAGCATCCGGACTGGTATACTA
>JAEXJU010000182.1 GCA_023448955.1 Bacteroidota bacterium | reverse complement strand
TTCCCGGGCAGAATCATGAGCTTGCAGTTTGTCCAGAATATCTTCATCACTAATTCTTGGAATATTGACAATCTGACATCTGGATAATATCGTAGGTAAAATATCATTGGTAGATGGTGCACAAAGTATAATGAATGTATTTTTCGGAGGTTCTTCCAGGAATTTCAGAATTTTGTTGGCCGCTGCATCATTCATTTTGTCTGCACGCCAGATGATGAGAATTTTACTCCCACCTTCAAAGCTTTTCAGGTTGAACCGCTGTCCAATATCTTCCGCTTCATCCGCAGATATGAAAAATTGTTTGTTTTCTGATTCCAGGTAACTGGTCCAGTCATCAAAAGAGAAATAGGGATTTTCTAAAATCATTTCTCTGAAATTGTCAAAAAAACGTTTGCTGAGTGAAACATTTTTTTCAGAAAAAACAGGAAAGCTGAAATGCAGGTCCAGATGGTTTAGATTATCTACTTTATGAACAGAGGCAGGATTTTCTTTTTCGAAGATATCCCGAGCCATTGCAAGAGCTAAAGGTAAAACACCGAAACCTTCCTCTCCCACGAAAAGCTGCGCGTGTCCTACTCTGGAATCCTGAATACTGTCTTTTAATAGATTCTTTATAGATTGCTGACCGATAACCTGTTCCCATTTCATATGAGCAAAGATAATATTTTCGTTAGAAGTCAGATATCAGATGTCATAACTTTTTCTTCAAATCCATTAAAAAACAAGGTGATCTGACAATCTTTACCACCTATTCTGAAGTTAGAAAAATCCACAGAAGCTACTTAACAAACTTTAACCCAAATATATTTTTGCAATTCATTATTAATTAAGATATTTGCGCATTGAAATTTTAAAGGATGAAGAGAATTTTTGTTTTATCATCATTGGTTGCAGGATATTTCCTAAATGCGCAGAGTATCGGTAATTCACCTTATGGCGCTTACGGAATTGGAGATGTGAAATTTGATAATACAGTTGATATCAGTTCTATGGGAGGGATTTCCACGGCTTATATCTGGGATTTTAATAATAATTTTAACTTCCGAAACCCGGCGGCAAATACCAACCTGGAGCTTACTACTCTGAAAGTTGAAGGCACGAATGAGAATAATTATTACAAGTCTGACTTTAATAATATTAATACAAGTAAACATTCTACATACTTATCTAATATTGCGATTGCATTCCCGATTACGAGAAAGATTAAGTTTGGGATGGGATTCCAGCCATACAGTTCAAAAACTTATAACATTCTTACATCCGGAACTCTGAAGGATGATAATACCGTTACAGAAGCGCACCACTTCCACGGTGAAGGAACTCTGAATACTGTTCAGGCTGCAGTTTCTTACCAAGTGAGTCCAGAAATAGGAATAGGACTTAGATCGAATTTTTATTTCGGAAAGCTTTATGACATTGAAGAAGTTTCTTTAACTGGAGCGGAACTGATCAGTGGTTATTCTAACAGCTACAGAATTAAGTCATTCAATTTTACACTGGGATCTACTTATCAGAAAAAATTAGCTAATGACAAAAAAATAACTTTTGGTGCCACATATACTTTTGGTAACACTGGCAGTATGAAAAATGTTTACACAAACAGTACGTACTATTATTTACTTGGTGAAACTAAAGGCTACGAAACTATTATAGACCAAAGAGAAACCACAGATAAAAAATTCCTTCCTCAGGAAGCTTCTCTTGGTTTAGGCTATGGAAAAGACACCAAATGGTTTTTCGGAACCCAGATGGATTATAAAAAAGGAGAAAACTTCAATTTCCTTGGTCAGACTTTGTCATATCAGGATTCTTACAGATATTCCGTAGGAGGTTGGATTCTTCCTAATTTTAATGATTTCCGTTCTTATTTCTCAAGAGTTATCTACCGTTATGGTGCTTATTATGAGACGGGCAATCTTAAGATCAACGGAAGCAGCATCAATAAGTTTGCTGTTACAGCAGGCGTTACACTTCCTTTCCAAAAAAGCCAGATCAACCGTATGAACAGTATTGACATAGGTGTGGAACTTGGAAAAAGAGGAACTTTGGATAACAATCTGATTCGTCAGAACTTTATCAACCTGAGAGTCGGAATCAACTTTGCCGATAAGTGGTTTGCAAAAAGACTTTACAACTAATTGTCTGAAACCTGATAATCTCAATGAAAGATTATTGCTTCAAAATATTAAACTTAAAAACATCACGACAGTTTTTTCTGTTGCTGATGTTTTTTCTTATTCAATCCTGTGAAGAGGATCTTACGAAAATTAATAAGAATAAGAAAACCAATTTTGCATCGCAGGTTATACATAATGGTGCGATTTTACAGAAAGATTCCGGGCAGATAAAAGTACGTTTCACAGCACCGCTCATAGAAAAATATGAACTGATAGATTCTCCTTATGTGGAAGCAAAAAAAGGAATGTATCTGGAGTTCTTCGATAAGAAAAACCCTAAAATTCCCGGGAAAATATGGGCTAAATATGCCAAATATAACGAGAAAAAAGATTTTTATTTTGCCAGAGGCAGAGTGAAAGTCATCACAACAGAAGGTCAGACTTTTGTGATGGAAACCATCAACTGGGACAAAAGAAATAAAAAAATGTACACCAAAGACACTGTTTTTGTTTCTGATAAAGATGGTAATATTTTGGTTGGTTCTCACGGGATGGTTGCGAAAGATGACTTCTCAGAATACACGTTTTTCAACAATTCAGGAAGCTTTAATTCTGCAAAACTACCTGCGACAAGTCAATAAAATAGCTTAGCTTTGATGCTTGCATAATTCGATTAAATTGGAAAACCAGTTTTTTTTTGCCATCGGTCTTATGTCCGGAACCAGTCTGGACGGTCTGGATATTTGCTATTCAAAATTCATCAAAACCAAAAATAACTGGGATTTTGAGATCCTTAAATCTGAAACAACTCACTACTCTTCCGAATGGGAAAATGCTTTAAAAAATGCCATTCATCTCTCCAGTGAAGCATTGCTTAAGCTGAACGCTGACTACGGATTCTACCTCGGCGAAAAAACGAAGGAATTTATAGATAAACACAATATCGTCGAATTAGATCTGATCGGGTCTCACGGACATACTGTTTTTCATCAGCCAAAAAATAAATTTACATTGCAGATTGGTGACGGACGCGCCATTAAATCCCAAACCAACTTTCCAATCATTTATGATTTCAGAAGCCAAGATGTGATTCTTGGAGGAAATGGAGCACCACTCGTTCCCATTGGCGACGAACTGTTATTCTCTGATTTTGATGCCTGTCTTAATCTTGGTGGATTTTCCAATATCTCGCTTAAAAGAAATGAAAGAAGAATTGCTTTTGATATTTGCCTTGTCAATATACTTCTGAACAGTTTTGCCGAAAAACTGGGAAAAAAATTTGATTATAACGGAGAAATAGCCAGAAGCGGAATTATAGATCATCAGCTTCTGGCAAATCTTAATGAGCTGAATTTTTACAAACAAACCGCACCTAAATCACTCGGAATAGAATGGATTAATGATCAAATTTTTCCTCTTATACAGTATAAAAAAGCGGAAGACCTTCTAGCTACTTTTACAGAACACGCAGCCATTCAAATTACAAATATTTTTGATCTTTATGACATAAAAAATGTTCTTATAACGGGCGGTGGTGCTTATAATGCTTATCTTATAGAAAAAATAAAAAGCAGAACTGAGACCGAAATCAATATTCCAAATAAAGAAATCATTGAATATAAGGAAGCGTTAATATTTGCATTTATGGGCGTTCTGAGATCATTAAACATCAACAATGTATTATCTTCTGCTACAGGAAGTCAAAAAGACCATTGTTCCGGATTAGTTTGCTAATAAGTAAAAAATTGATGAAAATAGTCCTGTTATTACAAATATCAAATTCTGGGCTTTGAAAAACACTGTCAGAATTAAAACCAATATAATATAAATGACCGACCTATGAGTAAAAACTGAAATATTTCTACTTTTGAACAGAAGCAAAAAAGACAATGTTGTAACAAAAACAAGGAAATTTGTATAAAAAACATCCTTATAAAGCTGCTCAGCACTAATATTTTCATTTATACAAAATCTAACAACTCCGAATCTAATTTTCAAAGAATAAATAAAGTTGTAAAAAGTAAAAACAAAAAAATTAGCAAAGAAATATCTTAAAACAGAATCAAACCAATCCTTATTTTTATAAATTTTAGATATTATCAAAAGAATAATCGAAATGATAAAGTTTGCTAAGGAATCGTAAATCCACAAATCAATGGTTGAAGAACAATACTTGGCAATAAAAAAATTAATTAAAAATATAAGGGCCACGGTAATGCAACCGAATACAGAGATCTCCTTTATTAAATTCATGATTCTAATTACTATTGAATAATAAGGTTATTAGCAAAGAATAAATACAAAATCTAAATTATAAATATTTAAATATTAAAAGTTTTAAAATATTAATATAAATTTCAAAAAAACAATTTGCATTATTTAATTATTTTTATAATTTTGATAACAATAATATAAAATAAATATTTATGAAGAAAATTTTATCTATTTTCAGCTTAGCAGTAGCTTTAGCCAATTTAACAGCACAAACGAACGTATATGCATACGGTTTCGACACTGCATTTCCCAGCGGTTGGTCAACAACAAACCAAAGTAGTCCTACAACTACATCTTTATGGACTAAAGCTAACTACACAACACCACTAACAAATCCTTTGTTTGGTAGCGGTAACACCACAACAGTTCCATCCGGGCAAAGTGGAGGTAATAATTCATTTGCTTTAGTAAATTACACAAGTACAAGTGGTGCTGGAACTATCAGCAATTGGCTTATAACATCTGCTATAGATGTAAAAGACGGGGACATTGTTAGCTTTTATTCCAGAAAAGGTACAGACGGGACTATTGATTATCCTGATCGTTTAGAATTACGATATAGTACAGCTGCAACTACCGTTAATCCTTCTACAGGATCTGCTGATTTAGGCACTTTTACAAATCTGGGTGTGACTGTAAACCCAAGCCTTTCCGGTGGATTTGTATATCCTAAAACCTGGACAAAATACAGTTTTACTGTAAGCGGGGTAGGAACAACTCTTAAATCTGTAAAATTTGCATTCCGTTATTTTGTCACCAACGGAGGACCATCAGGAAGTAATTCCGATCTTATAGGAATTGATACATTTTCCATCGACAGACCTACTCTAGCAGTCTCAGATTCTCAATCTAAGGATAAAACTATAGTATATCCAAACCCTGCAAAAAACTTTATCAGTGTAAAAACAGCCAATAAATATTCATCAGTGAAGATTTATAATATTGCAGGACAGTTGATTTCAGAAGCACCTTTTGATTCAGAGAAATCAATTGATGTTTCCAAGTTAAAGAATGGAAGTTATATTTTAGAAGCGTCGAACGGAACTTCAAAAGAATCATTCAAGTTCATTAAAGAATAAAATATCTTTAAGACTAATTTAAAATGGTCTTTCTTACCACAAAAAAAACCTTTCAGAACTAATATCTGAAAGGTTTTTTTTACAATGGCAAATTCTTATAATTGCTCAATCTTATCTGTAAGAGAATTAATAAAATTCTGCAATGGTTTTTCTACCATCATCTTAATAAAAGGATTGAATTTACCTTCAAAAAGCAACTGTACTTCCGTCTGGCTATCGTTTACAGGATTCATAGTTCCAGTA
>JAEXJU010000138.1 GCA_023448955.1 Bacteroidota bacterium | reverse complement strand
GCACACAATGGATTAAAATATCGATTGAAAAAGAAATCGCAAGAATCCAGATAAGTTTGTTCCTGTAATTTTTAAAAATGCTCCAGATTATCAATACTAAAAGCAGCGCAATAAAAACATAAGGAACTACAGATGTATAGACATCCATAAAAAGCGCTTTGTAATAAAAAGTTTTATCCTTCGTATGATAATCCCGGATTTCGTAGTTAGAAAATAAAATATTACCACCAAAAAACCAGGAACTAATCATATCCCAAAGCGGCGTGATTTTAGGTTTTGAAAATTTATCATATTGCTCTTCTGTTTTGCTAAGGAAGTTCTGGAAATTAAAATCCAATCTTAGCAAAAACAGGAATGCAAAAATACCCGCAGAGACAGCAATTTTTGAAACTGCTATTCCAATTTTTCTCCAATTCCAATAGATCTTTTTTTCAAAGAGAAACGGGATGTAAACCTTAACGATATTTGTAATGGTTAATCCACCGATGAAAACTGAACCAAGAATGGTTGCTCCCAATGAAACAGGTTTGTCATCCTGAATTTTTCCAGCCGAATAATAATTGAAAACTGAAAGAAACAACAGTGTGTAAGTGTAAGTTTCTGGCGTGAAAGACAATAAAACATTTGTCACAAATAAGCTATAAAAAGCTAAAATCAATAGGCTTATTTTTAATGGCACCATAATGATGTTATTCAGATATTTGAAGATCTGAATATTAGCCAATGCAATTACAACTGTAGAAAAAAGCGACAATACTAATCTGAAAACCGAATTATAATGATTCCCGGAAATCCACAAAGCAAAATCCCGAATACAACTGAAAAAATAATTTGATAACGGGTGCCTCTCGAAACCACCTCCAGTCTGAACAATCGCCCTGTTATCGAAACTGAAATAACCATCCCACGGAATTCTGTCGTCATATACAATTCTGTAGTTTTCTGCGATGAACCAGGCATTGGCACCATAAAAAATAACAAAAAAGACAAAGATCAAAAATTCTGTTTTACTTGATGGGAAAATGACTTTCAGAATGGAAACGAATTTATTAATGAGTTTTTTCAATCCGGATATTTTTTGCAAAAATAAACAAAACCATTTCAGAGTTAGAGATTTTAAAAATCTTTTAAGATTTATATTCAGAAAATGCACTGTAATTATTTCATTGTCTTAAACTAAATCATTTAAACTAATGAAGAATGCTTTTTAAGAAATGTGAGTTTTATTAAATTGAAAATTATTAACTTTAATTTGAATTCGATAAGACCTCACAGGTTTTAAAAACCTGTGAGGTCTGTTCTAATAAAAAACAACACAAATGGAAAATCAGGACTTTCTAGAAAAAGGTTATTTTTACCATATCTATAACAGAGGAAACAATAGAGAAGATTTATTTTTAGAAAATGATAATTACTTCTATTTTCTAAATCTCGTTAATAAATATTTACTTCCCGTAGCAGAAATCTACAGTTATTGCCTTTTGAAAAATCATTTTCATATTTTGTTGAAAGTAAGAGATGACTCGGATGTACCAGAGGAAAAATTGCATTTACCTTTTTCAAACTTATTCAATGCCTATGCAAAGTCAATAAATAAAAAGTATAACAGAGACGGAAGCCTTTTTAAAGAAAGGTACAAGAGAAAAAGAATTACTGATGAACAGTATCTTTTAAACACAATTGTCTATATTCATCTCAATCCAATAAAGCACGGGTTTTCCGAAATCTTTGATGACTATCCCTATTCTTCATTCAGTTCTGTTATTTCTGATAAACAAACCAAGCTTAAAAGGGAAGAAGTTTTAGAACTATTTAATGGAAAACAGAATTTCATAGAAACGCATTTTTTGAAAAAAAATCAGGACTTAAGTATTGATTTGGATTAATTTAAAATCAGACCTCACAGGTTTTAAAAACCTGTTTGGTCTTGCCTAAATGCCTTATTTGTAAACTATCAAGAACTACACGACAACTGACTGCAACCAGTCTGATTGTCATATATGGAAGGTCTTTTTTTATTGAATTCCGGAAAACGGTTTTCGTAAGGATTTTGCAAAGCATCTTTTAGCTTAAAAAACATTTCGTAATCGCCTTTTTCTGCATTCTGAATCGCTTCGAACAAAAGATAATTTCTAAGAGTGAATTTCGGGTTGGTCTTTGACATTAATTCTAAAGATTCCGGTTCTGATATTTTATTCTTTAACTTTCTCTCCTGATATTTTTCTATAAAATCGGAAAGTCTTTTCAGTTCATTTTCAGTCTGATTTCTATAAAAAGAATCGGTAAAATCTTCGATTTTAATATCCGAAGTCTGTTTTTCAAGACCATGAAAAAATAGCGTATAATCCAGATTAAGATCCTGCATTATTTGCTGCCAATCTGTGAAAAAACGCTCATCTTCCGGTAAAACCTCATCGAATCCAAACTTATCAGCTAACATTTTATCATGTTGAAGCCAGAATTTACTGCCATAATTATCAAGAATTTTTTCTAAAGTTTCAGAATCATTAATCAGAGGAAAAATAGCATTAGCCAGAGTCGCCAGATTCCAGTGGGAAATCTGACCCTGCTTTCCAAAAGCATAGCGCTTACCCGGCAGATCCGTTGTATTGGGTGTAAATTCCAGATCGTAACCATCCATCATAGAATAGGGACCGTAATCTATAGTCAATCCAAGAATCGACATATTATCCGTATTCATTACACCGTGTACAAAACCCACACGATACCAGTGAATAATCATTTCCAATGTTCTGTCACAGACTGCCTGAAACCATTCGATATATTTATTATCATTATTTGCAGATTGGATCTCGGGATAAAAATTTTCTATTGTATAATCTGCTAATTGTTTCAGCAGATCAGTCTGATGTCTTGCTGATAACAATTCAAAATGCCCGAATCTCAGAAATGATTCAGCAGTCCTTACCACAACAGCACCTTGTTCTTTCTGCGGATTGCCAGAATATTGAATATCCCTTATGACATCTTCCCCGGTTTTTGAGATACTCAGAGCTCTTGTAGTAGGAATTCCGAGATGAAACATCGCTTCGCTCATCAGATATTCCCGGATTGAAGACCTTAAAACCGCTCTTCCATCAGCGTGTCTGGAATATGGTGTTGCGCCTGCGCCCTTCCATTGTATTTCTGTTTGTTTTCCGGAACTGAAAATTTCGCCAGCGTATATTGCCCTCCCGTCACCTAACTGACCTGCCCAATTCCCGAACTGATGTCCGGCATAAGCCGTTGCATAAGTCCTGACATTTTCAGGAAGACTCTGAGCCGCAAGAAAATCCTGGTCATTGTCTAATTTTCCGAGCCCAATTTCTACAGACAATGTTTCATTAAAATCTATCAGCTCCGTATTTTCAAATTCCGCAGGTTCTAAAGAACAGAAAAGAACTTCCGGCGTTTGTCTCTGCATCGTATTTCCGGAAAAATCGCCGGGAAATTTCTGAGTAAAATTTTGGGTAATATTCTTTAGATTCATAACCAAAAATCCCGTCTTTTAATGAGACGGGAATTATTTATTTATTAAAATCAATATCTTCAGAAGCATTAATGGCTTCATTTGAATTGTCTTCTTTTTTTACCGGTTTATCCGGAACAACTTTTGGCGCATTTTTCAGCTCATCTATAGTTTGCAGGCCACCGTCATCTCCGTAACCTCCTCTCAGATTAGTAAGATCCGAACAGCTTCCCGTCCAGTTGGCCGGTTTGATGAACTTGTCCTCAGGTTTTATATTAAGAGCTTTGTCTGCAAAGACTTTTTTCATATAGATGGCCCAGATTGGAAGTCCCATTTTAGACCCTTGTCCTTCGCCGGTGCTGTAGAAGTGGGTTGCCCTGTCTTCCCAGCCTACCCAAACATCCGTTGCCAGTTTCGGAACAATCCCTACAAACCATCCATCTGAGTTTTTCTGTGTGGTTCCGGTTTTACCTGCAATTTCAACACTTGCAGGAATTCCTTGTCTTCTCAATTCTCCGGAAGCCGTTCCGAATTCTGCTACACCTTTCATCAAATCTATCATAGTGTACGCATACATTTCGTTCATCACTTCTTTCACTACAGGTTTTACCTCTTTTATTACACGACCATTGGCATCCTCAATTCTCCAAATCATCTCCGGTTTTGTATAATTCCCGAAATTGGCAAAAGTACTGTAAGCACCAAGCATCTCGTAAATTGTGATATCCGATGTTCCCAGCGCCATTGGTAGATAAGAATCGATATGGTCTGTAACGCCCAAATCCCTTGCTAACTGAATCACATTCTGCGTTCCCGCTTTTTCAGCCAAACGAAGTGCAACCGGGTTTTGAGATTGTGCTAACGCTTCTTTCAATGTTAGCATTCCGCCTCTGCCAGGAACTCTATAATTACCATTGACGAAGGTTGCGTTGGAAACTGTGGAGCAAGGCGTCATCCCAAGATGCATAATCGCAGTTGCGTACACAAATGGCTTAAAGGTAGATCCAACCTGGCGTTTCCCCTGCTTGACGTGGTCGTACTGGAAATGCTGCCAGTTGATACCGCCCACCCAAGCTTTGATATCTCCTGTTGCAGGTTCCATAGACATCAGCCCGGCCTGTGCAATTTGCTTATGATAACGGATAGAATCCCAAGGAGACATTTCTACCTCTTCCTCGCCCTGCCAAGTGAATCTCGTGGTTTTAACCGGCTCATGGAATTCCATTAATATGGAATCTTCCGGCATTCCTTCAGCTTTCAGTTGCTTATATCGCCCGGTTCTTTTGACAGCTGACATCATCAGATCATTGATCTGTGACTTGGAAAGATTGTAGTAAGGACGGTTCGGGTTACGCTTCATTTCACTGTCAAAGTTTTTCTGAAGATTGGTTAAATGTTCCTTAATTGCTTCCTCTGCATATTTCTGCATTCTGGAATCTAAGGTCACATAAATTTTAAGTCCGTTCTTATAAAGATTGAGATCTTTGCCGGTTTCCTTTTCATATGCATCAAGGTATTGCTGAATTTCTTTTCTGAGATAGAATTTATAATATGCAGAATATCCTTCTTCTACCGTTTTCACTTCGTGATAATCTACAGAAACAGGTGACGCAACAGCTTTATCATAAGTTGAATTATCAATATAGCCTGTGTCCAGCATCTGCTTCAGTACAACAT
>JAEXJU010000126.1 GCA_023448955.1 Bacteroidota bacterium | reverse complement strand
CCGGTATTGGTTGCTTTGAACATACTGTCCCAACGGACTTTGAATGGTGCCTGGTAAGAAGAATTGGCATCTTTGAAAGCGCCTTGCAAACTCATCCAAGTAAACATCGGTCTTCCTACAATATTTTCTTCAGGAACAACACCGAAAAATCTGGCATCCAAAGACGCATCGCGGTTGTCTCCAATCATCATATAATAATTCTGTTTGATGGTGTATTGGCTGGTTTCCTGACCGTTGATATAGATTTTTCCGTTTTTATTTTCAAGCTTGTTGTGCTCATATTCTGAGATGATCCACTTATAGGTTGGCAAAGATTCCTGATCCAGTTTCACAACATCGCCTTTTTTCGGAATTCTTAGTGGCCCGTACCAATCCTGATTCCAAGGTTTGTTGATTGGATAAATGGATTGAGTGGTATCAATATTTTTAGTGTAGGCCGTTTTATCTGCATTGAGTTTGAATCTTACAGCGCCTTCACCCTTCTCTTCAACCATTTCTTTCATTTCTGTTACTTCCGGAAGTGCTTTGATATCTTTTGCAATGGCATCGGTAAGACCTTGGAAAATATAGATAAATCCTGAATTGGCCTGGTTTTCCTGAACTGGCAGAAATCCATAAGCTTTATAAAGCTGCGGAATATTCAGCTGTGCGCTGGTAGTTACTATGTAACCGTGCTGCTGTTCCTCATCGCCAAGGATTTTCTCAGGCTGGTTGTTTACAAATAATCTTCCTGCACGGAACTCCAGAACATCACCCGGAATTCCAACACATCTTTTTACATAAGGATCTTTCCTGTCGATAGCTGTGTGAACGGAATCCTGCGGATAATTGAACACCACGATGTCATATCTTTTGATTTCATCATAGCCCGGCAACCTTAGATAAGGTAATTTTACCGCATCTACATAAGATTTTGGGTCATCTTTAGGATTACCTTTCTGACCTTTATCGAAGATCGTTCCTTGTAAAAATGGTAAAGCCACAGGTCTCATTGGCATTCTATAGCCGTACGCCCACTTGTTCACAAAAAGAAAATCACCGACTAAAAGCGTTCTTTCCATGGAACCCGTCGGAATCCCGAATGGCTGTGTGATGAAGGCGTGAATAATGGTTGCAAAAACAACTGCAAAAGTCACTGAACCCAGAAAAGTTTCTTTTTTCTTACCTTCTTCCTCCTCTTCTTCCGTTTCGATTTCCGGATCTTTACCGTAATTGACAGTTGCCATAAAAATAAACGGAAGCAACACGGTCAATAATCCATTGACAAAACCTCTTTTTCCAAATTTTCGCATCAGGAAAATATGAAAAGCCGACATCATAATTGGTCCGACTATCGGAAGATAAGACAAAACTGCCCACCATTTCGGATGGTTGGTTTCTTTCAGAATGATGAAATAATTGTAGAAAGGAATGAAAGAAAATAACGGGTTATAACCCATTTTTTTAAACAACTTCCAGGTTGTAAGTCCCATCAGAACACTGATAATGAGAACATAAATGGTATAAGTAATAATGTAATCCATAGTTTGGCTTTTGGCAATGGGCTCTTCGCCTTTTGCTGATTTTTTATTAATTAGTTTTTTATGAGATGTTTTTGTTACAGTTTTTTATAAACCTAAAACATCTTTCATAGAAAAAACACCCTGTTTTCCCACAATCCATTCCGCAGCGATGACCGCTCCCAGCGCAAATCCGTTCCTGTTGAAAGCTGTATGTTTGATTTCTATCTCATCTACTTCGGATCTGTAAAAAACACTGTGTGTCCCCGGAACTTCATCTTCCCTGATGGCAAAAATCCCTAATTCTTTATCCTTGGTTTCATCCAGTTTCCAGGCTTCGTATTTAGAATTTTCGATAATACCTTCGGCAATGGAAATAGCCGTTCCGCTTGGTGCATCTTTTTTGTGAATGTGATGAATTTCTTCCAGTTGGCAAGTATATTCCTTCACATTATTCATCAATTTTGCCAGTTTTTCATTAAGCGAAAAAAACAGATTGACACCCAAACTGAAATTGGAACCGTACAAAAATGCACTGTTTTGTTCCACAGCTATTCTTTCGATTTCAGGTTTTTTATCCAGCCAGCCGGTTGTACCACAAATGACAGGAATTTTGTTTTCCAGGCATACTTTTATATTTTCAAAAGCAGCTTCAGGATTAGAGAATTCTATCACCACATCTGCATCATTTAATGATTCTCTGGTTGGCGTTTCCTTTAATCTTGCCACCACTTCGTGTCCGCGGTTTTGGGAAATATCATCAATGATCTTTCCCATCTTTCCGTAACCAACTAGCGTTATTTTCATTATTTATTTAATATCGATTTAATTTAAAATTTAAAAGTAAGTGCTAGTCCTGCCTTACTCTCAAAGTTACTGAACCTGTCATTGATTACAGCAGGCGTAAGTGCCAAATCAGGATCTTTTCTGCCTTCATAAAGATGAGCATCTACAACGGCATCAACAATATTAAGTATATAAATAAGTCCTGCAATCCCGATAGCGTAATCGCGTTGTCTTTTGAATCTGTCCTGTGCATTTCCTAAAACAACTTTATCTACACCTCTAATCCCGGAAAACTCATGTGGAAGTCCGTTCAGTTCAGCAACAAAAGCATTGCGATAGCGTCTGTAGTTCTTATCATTCCAGATTGCTATTCCAACTCCTGTTCCCACAGCACCCCAAACAATGGGGATTTTCCAATATTTTTTATTATAAAACTGTCCTAATCCTGGCAAAACAGCAGAATACAAACCAGCCTTAGTCGGGCTGAATTTTTGAATTTTTGCAGGTGCATTGCTATTAGCAATGTTCCCTATAATCTCTGGTTCTGTACGTGGTTTGGCAGCCGGAATACTATCTTTCGGAAGATTCTCCACACGAATTGTATCGTTTGGGTTCACCTGAGAAAAAAACAGGCTGAATGAAAGTAATAATAAAACCGAAAGTAACTTTTTCATTTATCGTATGTGAGCAAGAATGCTTTCCAGCTCTTCTTCGTTTTTAAAATCCAAGACGATCTTTCCCTTTTTTCCGTTAGCCGAAGTTTTGATCTCGACATTCACATTCAGAATATTGGAAAGGTTCTGCTGTGCTTTTTTCACATGGTTCGGAATGATAGACTGCTTAACAACCTTCTCCTTATCCTGAGAATTTTTAAGTTGAGATGCGAGTTGCTCTGCCTGTCTTACATTGAGCTGGTCTTTGATAATCCTGCTAAAAAGATCTTTTCGCTTTTCATCTGTATCAAGGCTCATAATGGCACGCCCGTGCCCGGCGGAAATCTGTCCGCTTCGGATTCCGTTTTGGATGTCCGGAGACAATTTCAGAAGCCTGACACTATTTGTAATCGTGCTTCTCTCTTTCCCGACACGCTGACTTAGATTTTCCTGAGTCATCCCGACCTCATCCAAAAGTCTTTGGTACGTGAGTGCCACTTCTATCGGATCAAGATCTTCTCTCTGGATATTTTCTACCAAAGCCATTTCCAGCAATTCCTGGTCATTAACCAAACGGATATAGGCCGGAATAGAACTTAAACCTGCAATTTTGGACGCACGAAAACGTCTTTCCCCTGAAATAATCTCGAACTTTTCGCCATCTTTTCTTAATGTAACCGGCTGGATGATTCCAAGGCTCTTGATAGATTCAGCCAAATCATTCAGTGCTTTTTCATCAAAATAAGTTCTTGGCTGATTTGGATTGGCGTAAATATCTTCAATCGGGACTTCAACAATATTTCCTACGAGGTTTTTTGCACCTTCGTCTGAAGCTGTGTTGATATTGGTTTTGCTTTCCGCATTCAGGATTGCTCCCAAACCACGTCCCATTGCTCTTTTTTTGTCTTTCATTTTATGCTAATCGCTAATCGCTAATGGCAAATAGCTTTTTAATTTTTAACTAATTTTTCATTCTTCAGCAAGACTTCTTCCGCCAGCTGAATATATTGTATTGCACCTTTACTTTCTGCATCATAGCTCAGGATACTTTCTCCGAAACTTGGCGCTTCGCTCAGGCGAACATTCCGGCTGATAATGGTTTCAAAAACCATTTCCGGGAAATGAGAATTCACTTCTTCAACCACCTGATTCGATAACCTGAGTCTGCTGTCATACATTGTAAGCAAAAGTCCTTCTATATCCAGATCCTGATTATGGATTTTCTGAACATTTTTAATTGTATTAAGTAATTTCCCCAAACCTTCCAATGCAAAATACTCACACTGAATAGGAATGATAACAGAATCTGCAGCTGTCAGTGCATTGATCGTAATCAAACCTAAACTTGGCGCACAATCTATAATAATATAATCATATTGATCTCTGACAGACTTCAGCGCTTCGCGAAGCATGTATTCTCTGTTTTCTCTGTCCACCAATTCTATTTCCGCAGCCACAAGATCTATATGCGAAGGAATGATATCAACGTTAGGCGAACTGGTAGGCAAGATACATTTTATAACTTCCGCACTATGTTCCAGTAAATTATATGTCGAAAAATTAACTTCTTCCACACCAAGTCCGGACGTTGCATTAGCCTGCGGATCTGCATCAATAAGAAGAACTCTTTTTTCCAATACACCAAGTGCAGATGCCAGATTAACAGCAGTCGTTGTTTTACCAACACCTCCTTTCTGGTTTGCAACACCTATAATTTTTGCCATAAACATTAATTTAATCCTCAAAAATACAATTTTTTAGCACTTAGAATATTTTGAAAAAACTGCAACGCCGTTAAAGTATTGTTAATTAATGATTTGGCTTCTAAAAAAATTATCCACATTTCAAGCTAAAATGTGGATAATTATAAAACCTTAATAATTTAATATACTGTAAGTCTGGTAATGACACTACTCTATTCTCATAGAAATTGGCATTCTGAATGACGAGCGTACAGCCTTTCCTTTCAGCTGGGCAGGCGTCCATTTTGTTTTAATAGACTTTACAGTTCTTTCCGCTTCCTGGTTAAAATCTGAATTAGCACCGGTAATTTTAATATTAGAAATGCTTCCGTCTTTTTCCACCACGAAAGTGATGGTTGCAGAAACCATTCCAGACTGATCTATAGATGAAGTATCAAAACCCTGTGCAACTTTCTGACGAAAAGCATTGATTCCTCCTTTGAATTCAGCTGCTACATCTGCTTTAGCGCCATCAATGATAACATTTGGGTCTTCTACTGGAGCAGAAGGCGCCACAGGAGGTTGATAAGGTGTTACTGCCGGTGGACCAACAGAGATAGGCAGCGCAACAGCAATTGTTGTTTCTGGTCCGTCTTTCGTTTCACTACCAATTGCAGCACCTTCAAAATCTTTCTTAGTTGGCAATGATGTTTTTTTCCGAATTTCACGAACCGGTGTAACTTCCGGATTAGCAACTGTCTTTACTGTTGCCGGAGTTGTATTGACTGGCTTCGGTTTTGGAGTTTCAGTATCGTTAATGACAAGAATCTCTCTTCCGGAAAAATCATCTTTTGGTAACACAACTTCACTTTTAAAAGCATTCATCAATAGTGGAACAGCGGACACAGACGCAAAAAATGCAATTCCAATAAATAGTGCTTTGGTCAGTTGATTGGAATAATCATTTCTAAGCGCATAAGCGCCGTAAGATTTATTTCTATTAGCGAAAAGAACTTCGTCTAAATCATTTTTTCTGAGGCTAAGTAATAAATTCTTCATCTTAAATAAATTTTAAATTAAACATTCATCAATAATTTTAAAAATAGAATGAAAACTTATCAAAAAACATTCCAACAAACACGCATTATATCAAACAAATTATGAAATACATAAAAACTACATAAATCATTAAATTAATTTTTATACTTGCATTTATAAAATTTGTAACTTGATTTTATGAAAATCCGATTATTGATATTATTCTTTATAAGTTGCTTAATGTGTGGGCAACAAGGTTTTATGCTGGAAAACGCTGATAAAACTGTTATCAAATTCAAGCTCATTAACAATCTTATCTTCATCCCGATGAATATAAATGGTGTGGAACTGAACTTTATGCTGGATTCTGGAATATCGGAAACCTTACTTTTCAGCCTGGAAAATAAGAATGTCGATTTTAAAAATGTTGAGAAAATTACTTTTCGAGGATTGGGAGAAACTGTAAGTGTTGATGCTCTGAAATCCATCAATAATGAAATAAGGATCGGTAAAAATTATGTAGACAGATCTCATACTGTTTTCATCGTACTAGACGAAGATTTCAACGTTTCCCAAGACATTGGTGTGCCTGTAAACGGTATTATCGGTTATTATTTCTTTAAAAATCATCCTCTGGAAATCAATTACCTCAATAAAACCATTACAGTTTACAAAGACAGCTCAGAATTCCCGAAAAGAATCCGAAATTTTTCAGAATTTCCTATCAGTGTAGAGATGAACAAACCTTATATGTATGCAGATGTAGAGATGAAGCACGAAAAACAGAGTTCCAAGCTGCTACTGGATCTTGGAAATACCGATTCGGTATGGCTTTTCCCGACATTGATTAAGGATTTCATTTACAATCGTCCTAATATTGATGATTTTCTTGGACGCGGATTCAGCGGCGATATTTTCGGAAAACGAAGCCGCATCAACTCCTTATCTATCGGGAAATTCCGGATGAATAAACCTATCGCATCAATGCCTGATGAATATTCTATCCAGCATCTGAAAATCGTAAAAGACAGAAAAGGATCCATCGGTTCGGAAGTACTAAGAAGGTTTACAGTAGTATTCAATTATCCTGAAAATAAGGTTTATTTCCGTGCCAACAAACATCTGAACGACCCTTTCCTGATAGACGGAAGCGGACTTGAAATAAAGCAAGACGGACTGGTGTGTGA
>JAEXJU010000096.1 GCA_023448955.1 Bacteroidota bacterium | reverse complement strand
GTAGTAAGGTTAAAGTGCGGCGTGGGATTTTTAGTATATCCCAAAACATTTACAAACAAGTCAATCAAAAATTCGCCCTGGTACTGTTGTTCTTTGGAATTTCTGATATTTTCCTGGATTTCAGCATTTTGAAAATGCTTACAAAACAAATCCCATTTTTGGTTGAGTTGATCCTGGTTTTGTAGTTTGAGATATTTGTTGATTATTGTTTTTTGAAATAGAGACATCTTAAAATCTTATTTCGTAAAAATATGATTTTATTGCAGACAATTCAAACAATTTCTGATCCTTCATTATAGCAGCTTTTATTAATAACACTACCTTTGCATCATAAAAATCTGCTGTGGAGAAGATACTTATCATAGATGACGAAGAAAAGATCAGGACGTTGCTTTCCAGGATTATCTCGCTGGAAGGATTTGAAGTGTTTCAGGCTTCTGATCTGAAAAATGCCGGAAAAAGACTTGAAATTACCGAAATTGATGTCATCATCAGCGATGTAAAGCTTCCGGACGGCAGCGGTGTAGAGTTTTCTAAAATCATTAAAAAAAATTATCCTGCTTCGGAAGTGATTCTGCTAACGGCTTTCGGAAATATTCCGGATGGTGTGCAATCTATAAAAAACGGCGCTTTTGATTATATCACAAAAGGCGATGATAATAATAAGATTATTCCGCTGGTGTATAAAGCGTTGGAAAAAGTAAAGCTTAATAAACGGCTTTTTCAGCTGGAAAAACAGTTGGGTGACAAACAGTCTTTTGAAAATATCATCGGGAAATCTACTCTTATAAAATCGGCAATAGAAGCTGCAAGAAAAGTAGCCGTAACGGATGCAACGGTACTTTTGACAGGCGAAACAGGAACGGGAAAAGAAGTTTTTGCGCAGGCGATTCATAATGCGAGTAACCGAAGCAAGCAAAATTTTGTAGCCATAAACTGTTCCGCTTTTGGAAAAGATTTACTGGAAAATGAGCTTTTCGGGCACAAAGCCGGTGCTTTTACAGGTGCGATGAAAGATTCGAAAGGGATATTTGAGGAAGCTAATAATGGAACGGTTTTCCTGGATGAGATCGGAGAAATGCCTTTGGATTTGCAGGCAAAACTGCTTCGTGTTTTGGAATCCGGCGAATTTCTGAAAGTTGGTGATAGCAAACCGACGAAAGTCAACGTGAGAATTATTGCCGCTACCAACCGGGATCTGCAGAAAGAAATTGATACCGGAAACTTTCGTGAAGATTTGTATTACAGAATCAATATATTCAATATCGTTCTGCCATCTTTACGAGAAAGAACTGCTGATCTCGAACAACTTGCAGATTTTTTTCTCAGAAAATTTTCAGCAAAAATCGGAAAAAAAATATCCGGAATTTCCGATGAGTATCTGAACATACTTAAGAAACATTCCTGGAAAGGCAACATCCGCGAACTTAGAAATATCATTGAAAGAAGCGTGATTCTGGAAGATGGCAAGGAACTATCCGTCAGCAGCCTGCCATTTGATCTGCAGCAAAATGCAAACTTAAGCCAATCTAGTAGCAAAATTTTATCCGCTTTTTCACTCGCAAGTGCAGAGAAACTTCATATCCAGAAAATACTTAATCACACCAAAGGCAATAAAGCCGAAGCCGCCCGTCTTCTGGAAATTGGTATTGCCACGCTTTACCGTAAGATTGAAGATTACAAAATATCATAATCAGCTTATCATTCTGATAACAAGCCTATCATTTTGATAGGCTTTTTTGTGGGTAAATTTTCGGAAATATTGTTTATAAGATTGATTTTCAAACACTTGATTCATTTATATATCAAAAGGAATACATCTTGGCATTGGTGATTCAAAACCATTATAAAAATGAATCATACAGAAGCCATTCAGGAAATTATCAAAGTGATTCCTGAATCTCAAGAAGATTTTAAAGAAAACTATAAGACCAATAATTCTTTTATGGTCATTAATGTCTTTACAAAACAAATCAAAAAAATCATTCAGTCAGAAAATGAAACCATCCTGATCCGATGTCTGGACAAGATGAATGACATCTACAAAACAGGTGATCTAGCACTGAAAAATGCTGTAGAATCCGTATTTATCTACTCTTTGGATAGTCTTACGTTTTCCTGCAACAAACATTACAAAAATCTTATACTTGATAAAATCCCTTTTGAACTTCAAAGAGTTTACCTGCATCAGGTTTATAAATCCGGCATTTAAAATAAAAGTTATGAAAAATCAAATAACAAAAATATATCCCAAAGTAAAATCTTGGCATTTGTTGGCGATATTGTACAGTATCATCATCTGTTCCGGAATCCTTTACAGAACATTTAATCCTTAGATCATGAGCATAATACTCACTATTACAGGCGTAATTTTCTTCGCCTTATTTTTTCTCACCGTCAAATACTTCGAAAAATTATGACCTTATTATTCATCATCGCCATTGCCGTATTCAGCTATATGTGTTATGTGCTTGTAAAACCGGAAAAATTTTAAAATAAGTAAAATGTGAAAAGATAGAAGTGAAAAATTAATCTTCTTACTTCTTACCTCTCACTTTCAACCAAAAAATTATGAATACAGAAATTATAGGAATCATCCTGATATTCGCCATCACTATAGCTCTGGCGATACCATTGGGAAAATACATTGGTAAAATGTTCAGCAATGAAAAGACTTGGCTGGATAAAATTATAAATCCAATAGACAAGTTATTTTACAGTCTATCTGGCATTGACCCACAAAAAGAAATGAATTGGAGGCAGCATTTAATGGCACTTCTTACCATTAATTTGGTTTGGTTTTTCATCGCAATGTTCGTTCTCACCAATATGAGCTGGCTACCTTTGAATCCGGATCACAATCCGTCAATGAGTGGTGATCTTGCCTTTAACACAGCCATAAGTTTTATTACCAATACCAATCTTCAGCACTATTCCGGCGAAACAGGGATGTCTTATCTGGGACAATTAACCTTAATGTTATGGCAGTTTATTTCAGCGGGTTGCGGAATTGCCATTGCAGCTGTTGTTTTTACAGCTATGAAGGAAAGAACTACAGATAAACTGGGCAATTTTTATTTCTTTTTTGTAAGAAGCTGCACCAGAATTTTATTACCAATTGCTGTTTTAGTGGCTTCTTTACTTGCTATGAATGGTGTTCCGATGACTTTCGAAGGAAAAGATTCGATAACTAGTTTGCAGGGCGATAAAGTTGAAGTGAGCCGTGGTCCTGTAGCAGCATTTGTTGCCATAAAACATCTGGGAACCAATGGCGGCGGTTTTTTTGGACCCAATTCAGCGCATCCGTTTGAAAACCCGAATTATATCACCAATGTGATTGAAATTGTCACCCAGATGCTGATTCCTCTGGCAATGATTTTTGCGATGGGCTATATCATCAAAAGAAGAAAATTAGCCTGGACGGTTTTTGGAGTAATGACAATAGGTTTTCTTTTACTGACTATACCTACAGTCATTTCTGAAGTCAATGGAAACCCTGCCGTTTCCAATATGGGAATTGCTCAGACCATGGGAAATATGGAAGGCAAGGAAGTTCGTTTTGGTTCGGCAGCATCGGCATACTGGAGCATTGCAACGACGGTAATTTCAACCGGAAGCATCAACTCTATGCATGATAGTTTTATGCCTCTAAGCGGAATGAATCAACTGCTTGGAATGATGGTTAATTGTTTTTATGGCGGCGTGGGCGTAGGATTTCTGAACTTTTATATTTTCATTATTCTGGCAGTTTTTATCAGCGGACTGATGGTTGGCAGAACGCCGGAATTTCTTGGTAAAAAAATCGAAGCCAAAGAAATGAAAATTGCGATGATGATTGCACTGCTCCATCCTTTCCTGATTCTTGCAGGAACAGCCATTGCGAGCTATACTTATGCTCATCATCCTGAAACTTATGCCAGCTGGCTTAACAATCCGGGCTTTCACGGATTCAGCGAAATGTTGTACGAATTCACCTCATCGAGTGCTAATAACGGAAGCGGTTTCGAAGGATTGGGAGATAATACGCCATTCTGGAATATTGCCTGCGGAATCGTGATGCTGATGGCTAGATATTTACCAATCATTGGTCCGGTTGCTATTGCCGGAAGTCTGGCAGCAAAAAAATATATTCCGGAAAGCGCTGGAACTTTGAAAACTGATACTTCAACTTTCGGACTGATGATTTTCGCGGTCATTGCCATTGTAGCGGCATTGTCATTTTTCCCGGCTTTAGCACTAGGCCCGATTGCGGAATATTTTAGTCTCTGAGAAATGCAAGTGAATATTATTAAAACATCTAACATTTCACTTCTTACTTTTAACTTATAAAAAATGAAAAATAACAACAATTTGTTTCAACCCGAGCTTATGAATGAAGCGTTGAAACAATCTTTTATAAAATTACATCCAGCCAAAATGATTCTTAATCCTGTAATGTTTATGGTTTGGATCGGCACTTTGGTAATGGCAGGTGTATGCATCTGGATAGCCGCCGGAGAAAAAAACCAGGGAAGTCTTATC
>JAEXJU010000068.1 GCA_023448955.1 Bacteroidota bacterium | reverse complement strand
TAAAAATCACTTAGAAATAACTTGTAAAGGTTTTGTAAAGCATTTTACAAAATATTATTATTGAATATCAAGTATTTAAACTAAAAACAGAATGTCTCAAAAGGTGTAATAAGTGCATCTAATGGTACATCAGAACTTGAGACATTAGAAATAATAAATTCTGGTTTAAAAAAATTTAGCCCAATTTTTTTACGAATGTTAAAATTATCTGTAAAAAAAGCATCATAGAAACCTTTGCCATATCCAACTCTGTTTCCAAACCCATCACAGTATAACAATGGTGTTAAAACATAATCAAAATCAATACTTTGGAACAACTCACCTATTGGCTCTTTGATTCCCCAATTGTTAATCTCAAACTTCGAATCCGGAAAAATTTCAACAGATTTCAATTTTTTGTTTTGAATTTTCGGAACAAAAACCCTCAATTTTTTATCAAAAAAATAATTGATGAAAATCTGAGTATTAACCTCATTGAACTTCTCAATCGACAAAAATAAATTAACCTTTTGATTTTCAATAACATTAAATTGTAAAATAAATTGTTCTAACATTTTCTCAGATAAAAAATTGACCTCATCTTGCGATAAGGTCATTCTTTTTTCTTTATAAACAGATCTAAGCTCTTCTTTTGTCAATTCAAAATTCATATCGGAAGTTAGATTAGTCCTTTATTATTTTGTACAACTTATCAGATAAGCGTACCCGGAATGGCAGTTCAAACGTAATCTGATCTCCAACCTTTGCCGAGTCACTGAAGCCACCGTTTACAAAAATGCTTTCTAAAGTAATCTCCTGCTCACCGGTTGTCGGACCAGAGATCAAAACCTTGTCGCCTACAGAAAGTCCATTGTTTTCGATTAGGAACTGAGCAATTTTGGATTTGGTAAAATAATGCTCAGCCTTTCCTATCAACGTTTTCTTTACCTTAATTTTATGGCGGATATCTTTAGTTTCGGCCTTAGCAAGTGGTTTATCCGGAAGATTCCCGGATTTTTTGTATTTAAGAGCTTCAGACTTTCCTTTTCGGAAAATCTTATTCCCCACTTGCAAGCCTTTTCTTTTCGCCACCTGCTCTTCCCAAGGCAAATGAATAGTTTCCTGGCACTCTGTAGAACAGCAGTTTTCCATTGCAGCCTTGCACTCGTCACACTGGATAAATAAAAGATGGCAGGCATCGTTTGCACAGTTGGTATGATTATCACAAGGTTTACCGCATTGGTGGCATTGCGAAATAATATCGTCCGTAATTCTCTCGCCTAAACGGTGATCAAAAACAAAATTTTTCCCAATGAACTTACTTTCCACACCTTCCTCTTTTACCTGTCTTGCATACTCAATAATTCCGCCTTCTAACTGGTAAACATTTTTGAAGCCTTGATGTTTGAAATAAGCACTCGCTTTTTCACAACGGATTCCGCCGGTACAATACATCAAAAGATTTTTATCATCTTTATAATCTTGTAATTGATCATTAATAATTGGCAGGCTTTCCCTAAAATTTTCAACATCAGGTGTAATGGCTCCCTCAAAATGCCCAACTTCACTTTCGTAGTGATTTCTGAAATCAACAACAATGGTATTAGGATCTTCCAACAAAGAATTAAATTCCTTCGCCTTTAGATGGATTCCTTTGTTCGTTACGTCAAAAGTTTCATCATTCAATCCATCGGCAACAATTTTATTTCTGACTTTAATTGTCAGTTTTAAAAAAGAATGATTATCCTGTTCCACAGCAACATTCAAGCGGATACCTTTCATAAAATCATAAACTTCCAGCGTTTCCCGGAAAGCTTCAAAATTTTCTGCAGGAACACTCATCTGAGCATTGATTCCTTCGTGCGCCACATAAATACGGCCGAGTGCATCTAGCGCATTCCAGGCTATAAATAAATCGTCACGAAATTTTTTGGGATTTTCAATTTTGGCGTACGCATAGAAAGACAATGTAAGGCGCTCTTGTCCGGCCTCATCGATAAGTCGAGCTCTTTCTTCTGCGCTTAAGGTGTTGTACAGTTGCATGCTATAAACGTTTTAAGTGAGAAAAATAATGGCGCAAAGATAGTGATTTTTGGTTGATTGCGATTGGTTGATTGTTGATAGAAAAAAATGATTTCGGACATAAAACCTGATTTTCAATTATCAAAAAAACTATCAAACAAAAACTATTCTATCAACATTATTTTGGGCGTATCCCTCGCCAAGCCTAAAGTCCAATGCTCGGGTCGGGCTATCCGTTACAATCTTTTCTGTTTTATAAAACAGAAAAGGATTTTCACTGCTATCCCTCACGCATTTGCAATTCAATTTTTTCCACGCCGGAAAACCTCACAGGTTTTGAAAACCTTTGAGGTTTGAGGAAGAATTAAACATATCACACAGAAAAATAATTATATTTACAATTCGTAAAATTTCCAAACTCCGAAAGATTTGTTAATCCAATATAAGTAAAGTAATGAACAAAAAAATCCTTGTTTCTGTTGTTTTGCTAACAGCAGTTTTCTCACAAAACACTAACGCACAAGAAATTACACTCGATAAAATCTACTCCGGCTACTACCGTGGAAAAGGTATCGCGGGAATTGCATCCCTGAACGATGGGGAAAACTACGCTACAATCGAGAAAGATGGTATTGCCAAATACAATTACAAAACATCTCAGAAATCTGGCAATATCGTAGATGGAAGCTTTGAATCTTATATTTTCTCCGCAGATGAGTCCAAAATTTTGTTACAAAAAGAAAGTCAGGATATTTACAGACATTCTTTTTTGGGGAAATTTGATGTGAAGGACTTGAAATCCAATAAAGTAACATCACTTAACAATGGTAATTATATTCAGGAACCAAAGTTTTCTCCAGACGGAAGCAAAGTAGCTTTCATTGTTGATAATAATTTGTTTTATCAGGATCTAACATCCGGGAAAATCACACAAATTACTAATGATGGTAAGAAAAACGCTATCATAAACGGTTTGGGAGATTGGGTTTACGAAGAAGAATTCGGTCACGCCGATTATTACCAGTGGAACAAGGCGGGCGATGCCATCGTTTTCGTAAGATTCGATGAATCTGCAGTTCCGGAAATTTACATTCCTATATATGGAAAATCTCTTTATCCGACTGAGATGCGTTATAAGTACCCGAAAGCCGGAGAAACTAATTCTACAGTATCAGCTCAGCTTTATCAGCTTTCATCAGGGAAAACTTCAAAACTAAATCTAGGAAACTTCGAGAATTATTATATTCCTCAGATTTTCCAGACCAATGATTCTAATGAAATCGTGATCGCAACGTCTAACAGACATCAGAATAAAGTGGATCTTCTGAAAGTGGACACAAAATCCGGAAACATTACTAAATTATTCTCAGAAACTGATACCGCCTGGATTGATACTGATAACCTGACAATGGAATTTCTGGATGACAACTCTTTTCTTTGGGCATCGGAAAGAGATGGTTTCAGACATCTTTACTTGTATGATAAAACCGGAAAACTGAAAAACCAGGTTTCCAAAGGCAACTGGGAAATCACAGATTACTATGGTTACAATCCAAAAACTAAAGAGGCTTATATCCAAACTACAGAAAAAGGAAGTCTTAACAAAGTCGTTTCTAAGCTAAACATCAACTCAGGAAAAACTACTTTGGTTTCTTATCCGGAAGGTAATAATTCGGCAAGTTTCAGCAAGTCTTTTAATTATTTCATCAATACCAATTCCACAGCTGGAACACCATATAAATATGTTTTGAAAGATGCTTCTGGCAAGGAAATAAAAGAACTTCAGAATAATAATGAGTTGCTTTCCAAACTTCAGAAAGATAACTTCGTGACAAAGGAATTCATTACCATTCCGAACTCTGTTGGCGATCAATTGAACGCCTGGATCATCAAACCAAAAAACTTTGACCCGAATAAAAAATATCCGTTATTTATGTTCCAGTATTCCGGTCCCGGTTCTCAGCAGGTATCCAATTCCTGGGACGGCGGAAACGGCATCTGGTTCGAAATGCTGGCTCAGAAGGGTTACATTGTGGCTTGTGTAGATGGGCGCGGAACTGGCTATAAAGGTGCAAAATTCAAAAAAGTAACCTACAAGCAATTAGGCAAATACGAAATTGAAGATCAGATTACCGCTGCCAAATGGTTTGGAAATCAATCTTTTATTGACAAATCCAGAATCGGGATTTTCGGTTGGAGTTTTGGCGGCTATATGAGTTCTCTGGCGATGACGAAAGGTGCCGATGTTTTTAAAATGGGAATTGCTGTGGCGCCGGTTACCAACTGGAGATATTATGACAGCATCTATACCGAAAGATTTCTGCAGACACCGCAGGAAAATGCTGATGGCTATGACCAGAATTCGCCAACCACTTTTGCCAACTTATTGAAGGGGAAATTTTTACTGATCCACGGAACTGCCGATGACAATGTTCATTTCCAGAATTCTATGGAATTTTCTGAGGCATTGATTCAGAACAAAAAACAGTTTGATTTTATGGCTTATCCGGATAAAAACCACGGAATCTATGGCGGACAAACCAGACCTCAGCTTTATGAAAAGATGACCAATTTTATTCTGGAGAATTTGTAATGAAAAAAATAATTTTGATTGTTTGTTCTATTGTTTACTCATCTTTGTTTTCGCAAACCAAAGCCTTAACAGAAGATGGAAAAGAAGTAATTCTGTTTGATAATAAAACTTGGCGTTTTGTTAATGAAACTGATGAAAAAACATTAGATCAAATTGAGACCAACGAAAAACCTTTTTTAAAATCTGTAGAGGCTAATTTTCTTTTAAAAAGTAAAAGAATAGATGCTGGAATCTATATTAATTCTAAAAAATGGAAATTAGCCAAAACATCTAACTTCCCAACAGCTGAATATACTTTCCAGAATTCAGAAAACCCTAACGTTATGATGATGGGTTGTTTTATTTCAGAAATTGTTCCTATTCAAACGCTCAAAAATCTGCTTGAACTAAAAGAAGCAAATTTACAGGGATCAGTAGATTTTTTTAAAATAAACAAATCCGAATACAGAACTATTAACGGAATCAGTGTTTTGTTTTTAGACTATTCTGTTAATACAAAAGGAATTGATTTCAGATATATTGTCAATTATTATCTTACAGAAGAAGGCTATGCAAGCTCAATTGCTTTTTCTTATGAAAATAATTTTGAAAAAAGTTATGATGAAATGCAAAACTTCATCAATGGTTTGGTAAAGGTTGATAAATCAACGATTAAAGAAACGGTGGAATATTCATCTCCACCTCCACCAATGAATTCAAAAAAATAAACAGAAAAGCCTTTCAAAACTGAAAGGTTTTTTTAATTATTAAATATAAAACCCTATTTTTGGAAACATTGTGAAAATTGAAACTATGAAGACTAAACATCCTAAAGGCTTACCTTTTTTATTTTTTACCGAGATGTGGGAACGTTTCGGTTACTATTTGATCCTTGGTATTTTTGTACTTTATCTGATAGAACCACAAGGTGTGGCCGGAGGCTTAGGAATTCCTGACAAAGATGCCGATGATATTTTCGGGACTTTTATAGCATTGACTTATCTCACACCATTTCTAGGCGGATTTTTAGCCGACAGGGTTTTAGGTTACATCAAATCCATTTACCTTGGCGGTGTTTTAATGGCGGCTGGTTACATAGGTGTCGGGATTTTCAAAGATCTGACTCTGTTTTACGGCTCATTAGCATTGATTATTATCGGCAATGGTTTCTTCAAGCCAACCATTTCTACACTTTTAGGAAATCTTTATTCCGAAGAACCATATAAAGCCAATAAAGATTCCGGCTACAATATTTTCTATATGGGAATCAATATCGGCGCGTTCATTTGTAATATTATCGCAGCAGTTATGCGCAATAAATTTGGATGGGGCGAAGCATTTATATCAGCAGGCGTCGGAATGTTGCTTGGTTTGGTAATTTTCACGATTGGAATGAAACATTACAGACACGCAGCAGTGATGAAGCCTAGCCAAGAAGGTGACACCAAACTATCAGAAATACTGATGAAGGTATTTGTTCCCGCTATTCTTGCCGGCGTTATCGGTTGGTTTGTGCCGACGATGATTGTAGGAACCAATTTCTTTGGTAGTACTAATACTGATGCTTTTATTTTCGCTTGTATTCCTGTCATTTACTTCTATGTTTCACTTTATTTCAAATCCAATCCGTTGGAGAAACCTGCGATTGGCGCATTGCTATCAATATTTCTGATTAGTATGTTTTTCTGGGCGGTTTTCAAACAAAATGGAACAGCGCTCACAAGATGGGCGAATTATTACACAGACAGAAGTGTTTCCGAATCTGTAGAAAAACCTTTGGCTTCACTTTTTCTAGTTGAAGAAAAAAACTATGCAGACAAAGAAACGCCCATTTTTGATGAACAATTCCGTTCTCAGAAAGATGATGATGGCAAAACTTTGAAGGAAACCGGAAAAGATATTTACTTCAGAAACGTTTCTCCTGCAAAAAGAGCAGAATTGGAATCCAATTCAGGAAAGCCAGTTTTTCTTTACAACACAGAACTCTTTCAGTCCATTAATCCGTTTTGGGTGATTGCTTTAACGCCTGTGATTGTCGCTTTTTGGGCAATGCTGAGAAAAAGGGGAAAAGAACCTCTGACTCCCACAAAAATTGTTTTGGGATTATTTCTTACCAGTCTGTCTTGTCTGGTAATGGTTGCAGCAGTTTATGCAGGAAACAATGGCGCAGAAAAAGTTTCGGCGCTTTGGTTGGTTGCAGATTATGGTGTGGTTACAATTGGTGAACTTTGCCTTTCGCCAATGGGATTGTCATTTGTTTCCAAATTATCTCCGGCCAGATTAACTGCGTTGATGATGGGCGGATTTTTCCTTGCGAACTCAGTCGGTAACAAACTATCCGGAATCCTTGCCAGCACCTGGTATAATTATGAAAACAAGGCCAATTACTTCCTGGTCAATTTCGGATTGCTGATTTTCGCAACATTTTTAGGATTAATGATGCTAAAAAGGCTGAACAAAATCATGAAAGAAAGCGGTCATTAATTTGCAATTGATGTTCCTATAAATGATAAAAATGATTGATGATTAAATATTGTCAATCATTTTTTTTAACATTGAATTGTTGCAGCCCGACTTGAGCGGAGCTCATTTTTTGTGGCTGGTAAAGCAAAGGCAAAAATAGCGGGAGCGGAAGGCGGAAATAGCTGCCCAAATTATTAAATTTTCTGAAATGCTAATCTCGGTGTTCCATCGGCGACATAAATGATTCCGCATTTTTTGTAGCCTAGTTTTTCCAGGACTTTCTGCATTGCGACATTGGATTGGTGTGTATCAATTCTGATGTTTGGAAACTGGGAAAAACACCATTCGAAGCAGAATTGAGCCACACCTTTCGCTTTTCCGTTGGAAGCGAGACGATGGATAACACCATATTGATCCTCATTTAGCCAATTACCGTTTTCGATGAGTGCATAATTCGGGTCATCATCAATAATAAAATCAAATGTCGCCACGATTCCTTCATTATTGATAACCAAATAATTGCAATCGTTTTCGATACTTTTCAGCATTAATTCTTTGGATGGATAA
Source organism: Bacteroidota bacterium (assembly GCA_023448955.1). Classification (GTDB taxonomy): domain Bacteria; phylum Bacteroidota; class Bacteroidia; order Flavobacteriales; family Weeksellaceae; genus Epilithonimonas. The sequence goes on along the minus strand of JAEXJU010000068.1, from coordinate 6,866 downwards.
CCATTGATCCACTGAATTGTATTTCCGCTGTCACGCATCAGCTGTCTTGCGAAAGCGATGCAATTCATAATACCATCTATATCCTGAGGTGTAGATTTTCTGATTTCCATTGGGTGAAGATAATTGATAAAAGTTTGGTTACAATCTGCAATTTAACTTTACCGTTTATGAAAAAAAACTATATTTGTTACCTTTAAGAAAATTTAACAATTAATTTATATGGATACAGTTCAGACTAATTCAAAACATCCTAAAGGATTGTGGGTGCTTTTTGGCACAGAGATGTGGGAGCGTTTTAACTTTTACGGAATGCGGGCGTTACTGACGCTTTTTATGATTAATTCTCTTGGAATCATTGAGTCAGAAACATCAATCATTTACGGTGGATTTTTGGCATTGTGTTACTTAACGCCAATGTTAGGAGGTTTTATTGCTGACAAATATCTCGGAAACAGATATTGCATTCTTCTTGGAGGGACATTGATGGGAATTGGACAGTTGATACTTTTCTTTAGCGCCACATTATTTGGTGAGAACCTTGACCTTGCGAAAACTTTACTTTGGGTTGGTTTGGGTATTATTATTTTCGGTAATGGATTCTTTAAACCGAATATTTCTTCAATGGTGGGAAGTCTTTATCCAAAACAAGAAAAGAACAAACTGGATTCTGCATTTACCATTTTCTATATGGGAATCAACTTAGGAGCATTCTTGGGTCAATTGATTTGTCCAATTTTAGGAGACGTGAAAAGTGTGGACGGCATCAGAGATATCCACGCATTCAAATGGGGATTTTTAGCCGCATCTATGGCTATGTTTATTGGAACAATAACATTTTTATTACTAAAAAACAGATATGTTGTAACACCGGAAGGCAGAGCAATTGGCGGACTTCCAAAAAACAATACTGCTGATGATTTTGAAGAAGGAGAAGCACAATCTGCATCATTTTCGCAAAAATCAATCATCGGAGCTGTGATAGCATTTGTTGCATTGGGACTTTTATTCCATTACGGAATTGGGCAAAATGTTGTTTATTCTCTTGTTTATTCTGCCGGATTAACATTAGCCGGATTAATTATCTCTGATTCATCTATTACTAAAGTAGAGAGAGACAGAATCTTGGTCATATATGTCGTTTCCTTTTTTGTAATTTTCTTCTGGGCTGCTTTTGAGCAGGCAGGTTCATCTTTAACTTTCATTGCAGACAATCAGACAGACAGAAACTTTTTTGGCTGGAATATGCCGCCGTCAATGGTTCAGATTTTTAATGGATTATTTATTGTTGTAATGGCAGTGCCTTTCAGCTTTCTTTGGGACAAACTGAGAGGTGCAGGAAAAGAACCGGTTTCACCTTTGAAGCAAGCCATTGGATTGGTTGTTATAGCAATCAGTTATTTTATCCTTGCACACAATGTAAAAGACCTTGGTAACTCAGGTTTATTGGCTATTAAATGGTTGATCCTACTCTATTTCTTACAGACTTGTGGTGAGCTTTGTTTATCTCCAATTGGACTATCACTAGTAGGAAAACTTGCACCAAAAAGATTTGCATCATTACTTTATGGTGTTTTCTTTATCTCGAACGCAGCTGGTTATGCTTTGGCAGGAACATTAGGTTCAATTATGCCCGCAACAGGAGACAAGTTCAAAAAAGCTGAAGAATTGGGAATTAATCTGCAAGACGTTTTGGACAAAAAAGTAACGTTAAGTTCAGCTCAGACAGAATTGCTTACAAAAAATCAAATCCCGTTAGCCAATCATACGTTTGCAGGATTCGAAATCCACAATTTATATGAATTCTTTATGGTATTCGTTGTTCTTTGTGGAATTGCAGGAATCATCCTAGCATTAATTTCTCCTTTCTTGAAAAAAATGATGCACGGTGTGAAGTAAAAAATTTCGCATTTAAATATAAATTCAAACCACCGAATATTCGGTGGTTTTTTGTTACATTCGTATGATGCAAATTTCAGAAGATATATTATTCCAATCGATACGAGAGATTATTAATCAATCTCGTGAAAAAGTATTTCGTGTTGCGAATTCTACTCTGCTTTTGACTTATTGGCAAATCTGACAACTCATCGTAGAAGATGAACAGAAAGGAAAAGAACGGGCAGAGTACGGAAAATTTGTTCTTAAAAATCTTTCTAAAAAACTCACTATCGAATTCGGAAAGGGCTTTGATTACACGAATCTTTCTAATATGAGGAAGTTTTATCAAGCTTTTCCAATTGTTGACACATTGTCTCAACAATTGAGCTGGTCTCATTATAGATTGCTTTCAGCTCAGGAAAATAAAGAAAAGAGAAAATATTATCTTCAAGAAGCTATTGAAAATAATTGGAATGTTCGACATTTAAAAAGACAAATCAATTCTTTGGCTTATGAAAGAGTTTTGGAACATAAGAAATCTCCTGTTGAAAATATCCAAAGTGTTCTGAAAGACCCATACATTTTTGAATTTTTAGGCCTAAAGACTGACGAAAAGTTTTCGGAAAAAGAAATCGAAACAGCTATCATTGACCATATTCAGAAATTCTTACTTGAGTTTGGGAAAGGTTTCGCATTTGTAGCAAGACAGCAGCACATTTCTACAGATACATCAGATTTTTATATCGACTTGGTCTTCTACAATTATATTCTCAAATGCTTTGTCATCATCGATTTAAAAACAGGAGAACTATCTCATCAAGACATTGGACAAATCGATATGTATGTAAGAATGTACGATGATTTGAAACGTAATGAAGGCGATAATCCTACCATTGGAATTTTACTCTGTTCCGAAAAAGACGAAACCATAGTAAAATATTCTGTCCTTAATGACAAAAATAATCTCTTTGCCAGCAAATATCTTCTCTACCTTCCCAAAGAGGAAGAACTGAAACAGATTATAGACCAAGACAGAATTAGATTTGAACTGGACAAAGAAAACAAGAATTAAAAATTAATATCATAAATCAATTATGAATCTCACGCTCGAAGAAATCCAAAATTTTAAAGGAAAATATCCAAAACAACTCTGGTATCTTTTTACCATCGAAATGTGGGAACGTTTCTGTTTCTACGGAATGCGAGGCGTTCTTGTCATTTTTATGACCGACCAGCTTGGGCTTTTCGAAAAAGATGCCAACCTGAAATATGGAGCGATTCAAGCTTTCATTTATGCTTTCACTTTCATAGGAGGTATTTTTGCGGATAAAATTTTAGGATTCAAAAAATCTTTGGTCTTTGGTGGAATTATTATGGCATTAGGCAATCTTATTATTGCTTATAATCCTCACGATCTGTTTTATTTTGGAATAACTTGTTCTATTATAGGAACAGGTTTTTTCAAGCCCAATATTTCTTCAATGGTAGGTGAACTCTATAAAGAAGACGATGTGAGAAGAGACGCAGGTTATGGAATGTTCTATGCAGGAATCAACATTGGCGGTCTTTTAGGCGGTGCGCTCTGCGTTTATCTTGGTAAATATTATTCTTGGAGCCTTTGCTTTCTGGCTGCTGCTGTGGTTATGATTATTGGCTTGATCACTTATTTTGTCATCAAAAAATCAATTGAACCTATAGGTAATTCGCCTTTGTCGCATAATCCGGAATCTACAAGAATAAAAAAAGAAACAATTGTTATTGTTGGAGCCATACTGTTATTACCAGTGATTTATTTTCTCATCCAAAACAGTGATTTCACAGATTATTTTATGTACGGAATTGGCGTTGTATCACTACTTTATTTAGGTTATGAGATCATAAAACTGGACAGAAGTTATCAGAAAAAAGTCATTGCTGCATTTATATTCATTGTAATGTATCTGATCTTTAATGCCATCTATGAACAAAGTGGAGGCTCTTTGTCCTTATTTGCAAAAGACAATCTGGTGAATAATCTTCTATTTTTTAAAATTGACCCAAATATTATTAATAACAGTTCTAATTCTTTTTTCATCATCATCTTCAGTCCTCTAGTTGGATTATTATGGGTTTGGCTGGCTGGTAAAAAGTTAGAACCCAACACGATTATTAAGTTTGGGATTGGATTTTTGTTTTTAGCAGCAGGATTTTTTCTATTCTATTCACTTCGGTTTTTTGCTAATGCTGATGGAAAATCGTCCCTGAACTTATTCACATTCACTTGGCTTGTAATCACATTTGGCGAGTTATGTTTGGGACCAATTGGTATGTCAATCATAACGAAACTTTCACCAAAAAAACTCTTTGGAATGATGATGGGAATGTGGTTTCTGGCAAGTGCATTCGGACAGTTTTTTGCAGGAAAAATAGGTGCAGAAATGTCTGAAGCAAACACTGGCGGTACACTTACTAGTAAATTAATGGCTTACACAGATGGTTACAAAACATTAGGAATCTATGCTTTGGCTGCCGGAATTATACTCATTGCACTATCTCCACTGGTAAAAAAACTGATGCAAGGAGTAAAGTAAAATGATTAACCAAAACGTCTGTATGAACAAATAGATCATTCCTAAAAACACACAAATGAAAAAACTTATACTAATTTTGTTGATAGCATCCGGATTTACAGGAAACGCACAAGTCCGCTGGCTAACATTGGCGCAGGCTTTGGAAGCTCAGAAAAAAGAACCTAAGAAAATCATAATAGATTTCTATGCAGATTGGTGCGCGCCTTGCAAGGATATGGAAAAAAATACATTCAATCACCCTGAGATTATGCGTATCATCAACGATGGTTTTTATGCTGTAAGATTTGAAAGTGATGGAAACGAAATCATAAACTTTGCCGGTCATACTTTTACAAATCCCGATTACAAAAGTAAAAAAGGTAAAAATCCGATTCATCAGTTTACCAAATATATGAACATCAATATGATTCCTACAATGGTTTTTCTGGATGAAAATGCTAATCCTATTACCAGTCTTTCTGGCGCTTTAAAAGCAAAAGAAGTAGAGCCTTATTTCACTATGATAGCTTCTAATGATTACAAAAACATCAAAACCAGAAATGAATGGGAAAGCTATCAGAGGAAATTCAAATCGAAGATTAAGCAATAAATTACTGATTGATAAAATTTAGATTTCTTTTTAGAATAAAGAAATTGCTTTTTCTTTTCTGACTTTTGTGGTTTACTTTTATTTTCCCGAAATTCGTGGGAACAAATTTTTCAATTGACATTAGATACTTCCATAGAATTCCTCAAAACCATCGGAACCGAGCGTGCAAAGCTGATAAAAAACGTTTTGGGAATTTCGACTGTGGAAGATTTACTCACATTCTATCCTTTAAGATATATTGATAAAAGCAAAATATACAAAATAGGATCGCTTTCTAAAGATTCCGAAACCGACATCCAACTGAAAGGAAAAATTACAGACCTACAGGAAATAACAACCGAAAAAGGAAAACGTTTATCCGCAAAATTCCGGGACGAAACCGGAACGATGGATCTGGTTTGGTTTCGATATAGCAATTGGATGAAAGACTCGATTCCGCTCAACAAAGAAATTTTTATTTTTGGTAAGGTCAATTTCTTTAACGGAAACTTCTCAATGCCACATCCGGAAATTGAAAGCGATGAAAAAAAAGCGCTTTCCGGTACACTGTTGCCTATTTATCCTGGAAGTGAAAAACTGAGCAAGCGAGGCATTAACAATAAACTTTTCCAGACTGTTATTTATAATATTCTGAAAGATTTACCTCAGCTGATTTCGGAAAACTTACCAGATTATCTTTTAAAATCGATGAAATTGATGGGAAGATTGAATTCCTATTACAACATTCATTTTCCTAAAGATTTTAAACATTTCGAAGCAGCCAATCGCCGATTGAAATTTGAAGAAGCATTCTTTTTTCAGCTCGGTTATGGTCTCAAAAAACTGCATCAGAAGACCAAATCATTTGGAAATCCTTTTCCTATTGTTGGCGACTATTTCAATCATTTTTATGACAATCATCTTCCGTTTGAGCTTACTAATGCTCAGAAACGTGTCTTGAAAGAAATCCGGATCGATATGAAACGATCTACCCAAATGAACAGACTATTGCAGGGTGATGTCGGATCCGGAAAAACAATGGTTGCACTATTGACGATGCTGATTGCAATGGACAATGGTTTTCAATCTTGTCTGATGGCGCCAACAGAAATTTTGGCGCAGCAACATTACAACTCGATAAAGGAATTATTACAAAACACGGAAATCAATGTCAGACTTTTGACAGGTTCTTCCAAAACCTCTGAACGGAAAATCATTCATGAAGAATTGGAAAAAGGGCAACTTTCTATCCTCATCGGAACGCACGCACTTTTAGAAGACAAGGTCAAGTTTAAAAATCTTGGATTGGCAATCATCGATGAACAGCATAGATTTGGAGTGGCGCAACGGGCAAAACTTTGGGCTAAGAATAACATTCCGCCACATATTCTTGTAATGACTGCAACGCCAATTCCGAGAACTTTGGCTATGAGTTTTTATTCCGATCTGGATGTTTCTGTGATTGATGAACTTCCTGCTAATAGAAAACCGATTATTACGGCTCACAGACGGGAAAAAGACCGCCTTTCGGTTTATAATTTCTGCCGTGAAGAGATTGAAAAAGGTCGTCAGATTTATTTCGTTTATCCACTCATCGAAGAATCCGAAACAATGGATTACAAAAACCTGATGGAAGGCTTGGAAAACGTAATGAATTTTTTCTCGAGCTATAATGTAACAATGGTTCACGGACGTATGAAACCGGCCGATAAAGATGTGAATATGCAATATTTTGCATCAGGTAAAGCGCAGATAATGGTTGCAACAACGGTTATAGAAGTGGGCGTGAATGTTCCGAATGCGTCTGTAATGGTCATTGAAAGTGCTGAAAGATTCGGACTGTCACAGCT
>JAEXJU010000007.1 GCA_023448955.1 Bacteroidota bacterium | reverse complement strand
GTCACACTGAGCTTGTCGAAGTCTTTGTTATAAATCACTGGTTCATATTAATATGAGATGATCGACTGTTTATTGATATTCAAATAATTTTTAGTTTTCATCTTTTTTAAATCTATTAACCCTTTTTCAATTTCCCAAAATGTATATGCTGTTACCAGTTGGCCAATAAATATTATAAAAAATGACGGTAGGATTAAAGGTTTATTTTGTTTTAAGAATTGTTTTAAAAATCGGTAATTTTTTACAATTGAATTATTTAAATTCATGCTTTCCTTAAAAGGTTTTGTAGATTTTACCCAACGCTACAAATATTTATCACATACGGGTTAAGATTTCTTTCTTCTTTGCCTCGTAGTCTTCTAAGGAAATCAGGTCATTATCGAGAAATGCTTTTAGCTTCATCAGAGTTTGCATCGGATCTTCGGAAGGTGATTCTGGTTTTGGATCTTTTGATTCTTGCGGCTTTTCATTTTGAGTGTTGACGGTGATTCCGCCTGAAGCTGCTCTTTTTTCTTCCAGCTCTTTTTGGCGGCGGTACTCTATCATTTCTTCTTCCTTGCTTTGCGCATATTGATAGAGTTTTCTGGCCTGGGATTTAGGAATGTAATCGATGGTTTCCACAAATCCGGAAACAGCAGTCATTCTGAATGTTGAACCCAAAATCGCCTCGCTGATATGACTCTCAGCAATATCTTTCCATAGATAATCCTGAAAATCAGTGATCAGGCCAAAAGATTTGGAACGGAAAAAAAGAATTCTTTTATTGGTGAGGACAACAGAATCCGGAGAGATGTTAATGGCAGGCTTATTCTGAACAGCAATATATTCTACTGTTTCTCCATTGGTCAGCAGGTCATTGACTTTTTCAGAAATCTTTTCTACAGCTTTCGGATCCTGGTCTTCGTTCAGGAATTTTTTTATATCGTTGATCATGACTTGAATATTATTTAATGTGAAAATACAAAAAAGAAACTTACTTGTAACAAATAAAAAACTGCATCAGAAATTCCAATGCAGTTGATTTTATTTTAAAGTTTAAATCTTAACCTTCCAATTGACTTCCAAGATATTCCCATTCCTGAAGTGTCAAATCCAGTTCATCTTTCGTTTTGTTATAGATTTCCAGTACTTCTTCCGAAGGATTTTCCTTAGCAAAAGATGCTTCGAATTCTTCGATTTTCAGTTCCAGATCTGAAATTTTTTCCTCAACCTTTTTAATTTTGTTCTGGATGTTTTTTTGCTCTTTACTGATAATGGTTGTCGGTTGATGGCTGTCAGTTGTTGGTTTTGCTTCCTGAACTTTTGCTCTTGATTCTTTATTTTCTTGTTCCTGATGTAATTTTGATCTTTCGGCAGAAATTTCGCGGATGCTTTCTTTCTGTCTGTATTCCAGATATTCATTGATGTCGCCAAGGAATTCCTTCATTTTGCCATCGCGGAATTCGAAAATTTTGTCTGATAAACCTTGCAAAAATTCACGGTCGTGAGAAATCACGATCAATGTTCCTTCATATTTCTGAAGTGCTAGTTTGATGATTTCCTTGGACTGAATATCCAGGTGATTCGTAGGTTCATCCATAATCAAGGTATTGAACGGACGAAGCAACAATTTACAAAGTGCCAGACGGTTTCTCTCACCTCCGGAGAGGACTTTGGTTTTCTTGGTCACATCTTCACCCTGAAATAGGAAAGATCCTAATAGATCACGCACTCTTGGCCTGGTTTCTTCCGTTGCAGAATCTTCCGCTTCCTGAAGAACCGTTTTTTCGGGCGTCAGAACTTCTTCCTGATTTTGCGCAAAATATCCGATGCTTACATTATGACCAAGATTCCATTCACCTGAATAATCTTTGATATCGCCCGCAAGAATCTTTGCCAGAGTCGTTTTTCCCTGTCCATTCTGACCCAGAAGCGCGATCCTGTCGCCGCGTTCTACAAAGAAATCAACATCGTCAAATATCTGTTTTTCTCCGTAAGCTTTCCCTAGATTTTTAGCTTCGAAAATGACTTTTCCGGGCGTCACAGAAGGTTGAAAACGGATGTTGAATTTGGAAACATCTTCATTGTCTATTTCGATTCTCTCTATTTTATCCAGCTTTTTGATTAATGATTGGGCAAAAGATGCTTTTGTTGCACTCGCACGGAATTTGTTGATGTTATCTTCCATCTGCTTTATTTCCGCATCTTGATTTTTCTTGGCCTGAGTCAGTTTTTCACGGCGTTCTTTTCTTAGTTCAAGGTATTTGGAATAGTTGGCTTTATAATCATCAATTTTTTTATTGTTAACATCAAAAGTACGGTTACAGATTGAGGTCATAAACTGCTTATCGTGACTTACCAGAACAATTGAACCGGGATAATCTTTCAAGAAGTTTTCCAGCCAGATGATGGATTCCATATCCAGGTGGTTGGTCGGCTCATCCAGCAGCATCAGATCGTTTTTCTGAAGCAGCAGTTTTGCCAGTTCGATTCTCATTCTCCAGCCTCCGGAAAATTCGTCGGTTATTTTCTGGAAATCATCCGCCTTGAAACCTAAACCAAACAATACTTTTTCCACATCGCCTTCCAGATTGTAGGCATCGTGATTCATCAGAAGGTCGTTAAGTTCAGTCATTCTGACAATCAGATCAGAGTAAGCATCACTTTCGTAATCGGTTCTGGTTGCCATTTGATGATTGACATCCTCAAGCTCATTTTTCATCGCATTGATTTGCTCGTAGGCCTGCATCGTCTCGTCCCAAACAGTTCTCCCTTTTACAAAATCGAGGTCTTGCTTCAAAAATCCAATGGTGATATTACCTTCAGGAACCACAGTTCCTTCGTAGAAATTGATTTCTCCGGAAAGGATTTTAAGAAGCGTCGATTTGCCAGCTCCGTTTTTTCCTACCAAGCCGATTTTGTCGTCTTTTTTTATCGTAAAATTGACGTCTCTGAAAAGATAATTTCCCGCGTGATGCAATCCTAATCCCTGTGCCGAAATCATTGTATTATATGTTTGAATTTGAATTTGCAAAAGTAGTGAAATATGTTGGATTATATTTATGAGTTAATTCCATCAAAAAATATATCTTTAAGGCAACAAAAAATAATAATTATGATAAAAAAACTATTAACAATCACAGTATTGTCTGTTTCTGCAATGTCTTTTGCTCAAGGAAAATTTTCAATCATACCATCAGTGGGATTTGGATGGAGGACAGCAGAAAATCCTGACGGACTTTCTTCTCAAGAAAAAGATTATTTAAAAGGATTAAAAAGTGGAATTAGTATAGATGTTTCTGCATATTACCATCTACAGGGAAGTCTGGGCTTAGGTTTAAAATTTTCTAATTACAGTGCGTCGAGTTCGGGAACTCTCAGCGCTACAGATTCTTTTGGTCAGACTGTTTCTGCGAATGTTTCTACAGATGATAATATCACATTCTTTGGCCCCGCTTTTATGTTTTCTAATTTCAATGAGAGTACAAGGCATAAACTCTTTATTGACTTGGGCTTAGGTGTAATCAGTTACACTACAAAAACAGGAAGTGTAAAAGGAAAGGGTTCAAATCTCGGCGTAGAAATGAATGTTGCTTACCAGTATGCAATCACGAAGAATATCTATTTAGGGCCAAAATTTGGCTTGACTGGAGGAACTTTGAGCAAAATGACTTACAATGGTCAAACAGTTGATTTTGGTGAAAATAAAGAAGGCTTGGGTAGAGTTAGTTTAGGCGCAGCTGCTAGTTTCCGTTTTTAATTTTATCTTTGCAAAAATTTTTATAAAATGAGTAAGCCGATTTCGGAATTTATAGAAAAGTATTATTTGCACTTCAATGCAGCAGCATTGGTAGATGCTTCCAAAGGTTATGTTGCACACCTGAAAGATGGCGGCAAAATGATGGTAACATTGGCCGGAGCGATGTCAACCGCAGAACTTGGGAAAATCTTTGCAGAGATGATTCGTCAGGACAAAGTAGATTTTATTTCTTGTACAGGTGCCAATCTGGAAGAAGATCTTATGAATCTAGTTGCACACTCTCACTACGAGAGAGTTCCTCATTACAGAGATCTTACGCCACAAGAAGAATGGGCACTTTTGGAAAGAGGTCTGAACAGAGTTACTGATACTTGTATTCCGGAAGAAGAAGCTTTCAGAAGATTGCAGAAACATATCTACGAAATCTGGAAAGATGCAGACGATAAAGGCGAAAGATATTTCCCACACGAATATATGTATAAGATGATTCTTTCCGGAGTTCTTGAGCAGTATTACGAAATCCCAAGAGAAAATTCCTGGATGATTGCTGCGGCTGAGAAGAATTTGCCAATCGTGGTTCCTGGATGGGAAGATTCTACAATGGGGAATATTTTCGCTTCATACTGTATTAAAGGAGATTTGAAATTCTCTACAATGAAATCAGGCATCGAGTATATGGCATATTTAGCTGACTGGTACACGAAAAACTCAGGTGGAAAAGGTGTTGGATTCTTCCAAATTGGTGGAGGAATTGCTGGTGACTTCCCAATATGTGTGGTTCCGATGTTGTATCAGGATATGGAGATGCATGACATTCCGTTCTGGTCTTATTTCTGTCAGATTTCTGATTCTACAACATCTTACGGTTCCTATTCAGGTGCAGTTCCGAATGAGAAAATCACTTGGGGTAAATTAGATATTACGACACCAAAATATATTGTTGAAAGTGATGCTACGATCTGTGCACCGTTGATGTTCAGCTATATTCTGGAGAATTCTTAATGAAATAGAATTATATTAAAAAACACAGAAAGCGTTTCAAATAGAAACGCTTTCTGTGTTTTAATACTTAATAATTTAGTCTAGTGAATTAATCAAAACAAAATATCTGTAGCCGAAAATGGCTTTCTGAAGCTTATTGAGTTTGGTGAAATCTCTTTTGCTATATTTTGGAAGTATCTTTTTATTGATATCGTTCAAGATTCTGAACAATGCCTTTTTCATAATGTTGATATTAAAAAGTTGCTTGCGAAAAAAATACAATTTCCAAGCCATTACTTATAGCATCATAACATTTTCAATTTCTGCCACTTTTTTATAGATATCAATAACCTGATCTGCATCCAGCACAAAACAGTTAATAGATACGGATGTGTACTTGCCATTAGAACTTTCTCTATTAGACAAAGTATATTTGAAATTATCAAAAACTTTCAGAATTTCTGTAATTTTTTCGGAGTTACTTGTTATGATGAATTTGAACAGATATTCTTCCGGAAAGTTGTGCTGTTGCTCAAGTTTTTCTTTCAATGATTTGTAAAAATCTTCAGGATTGGCGTGGTTACTTTCTATTATGTTGGCCATTTTTTTATTGTTATAAATTAAAAATCTCCGTTTAAAAAAGACGGAGATCAAAGTTAATGATATTTTATTTGTTTCACGAAGGATTTTCTGCAGTTGCAGTTTGTGGTAAAGAAACTTCGTCAGATGCTTGCTCCAATGTTTTATCCAGTGTAAAAAGAGACTCGTCTGTAGCTCTGTCCCCGCCTGCTATTTTCAATTTGTCGATCAGTTCAAGTGCCAGTTTTTCTTCTTCAATCTGTTCTTTTACAAACCATTGCATAAAGTTCCAAGTGGCCCAGTCTTTCTCTTTAAATGCAAGATCTACAATACTGTAAATGGC
>JAEXJU010000347.1 GCA_023448955.1 Bacteroidota bacterium | reverse complement strand
GACCAGGATCAACTGGATATGATGATTGCCAATAAAATCGTGTTGAATAACAATTTTTTCTTTGACCAGAATAAAATCACTTTTGTTTACAACCAATACGAAATCACCGCTTATGCTGCAGGTGTTGTTTATATAAGTATGAATTTTAAGGATATCAAAAATCAACTTAAGCCAGAGTTTGTAAGCCAATATAAAATACAGTAAAGATGAATCAGAATTTAAAAAATCACCGCAAGTTTTACCCACCTCATCATTTTATATTTTATCCTGTTTCGCTGGTTTTGCTTGCTTTTTCAGTCGTAAAATTATGGAACAATATAGATGTCAGTCCGGAATTTGTCACCATTTGGGCAGTTATTTCGGCTGTAATTGTTTTGATTATTATCTTGTCGTTTATGCTTCGTCAGCATTACGCATTAGGACTTCAGGATAGAATTATTGTTAATGAATTTAAGCTTAGATATTTCACTTTGACAGGAAATCGTTTAGAAAACTCGACTTATCATTTTTCAGATGCCCAGATTTTTGCACTAAGATTTTCAGAAGATGATGAGCTGATGGAACTGATGCATCAGACAGCCCAAAATGATTGGTCATCTTCCCAGATCAAAAGGAATATCAAAAATTGGAAAGCGGATAACAGCAGAGTGTGAAATCAACTGTTAAACAACAATCTGGAATAGTTAAACATTCTTCCCTTAAAATTTTCTGAGTCAGATAAAAAAGATTCCATAAAATACGCTGTAATTCTCAGAGTATTTTTTATTTTTGGACAATGCAATTTGCTTTCATCATCAATCCTTATTCGGCTAAGAAAAATTATCAGCCATTTTTGGACAGCCTAAGAAAAAAGGTTGATAATCCCTTATATCTTGTTTCAAAATCTTTGCAGGATACAAGTGACTTTATCGAGAACAATTGGAATAATGTAGACATTTTTGTAGCGGTAGGCGGAGACGGAACTATTTCAGTGGTCGCGCAAAAGCTGATTAATACAGACAAAATTCTGGCTGTTTTCCCTGCTGGTTCTGGCAACGGATTTTCCAACGAAAATAATTTTAATAAGAATCTGGACGTTCTGCTCTCGAAAATCAGGAATGAAAAATTCAAGGAAATCGACACTTTTATGGTGAATGATCACTTTTCCATTAACGTTTCAGGAACTGGTTTCGACGGGAAAGTCGTGAAGGAATTCGAAAAAACAAGTCGAGGTTTTAAAAATTATATCAAAGTTTCCATCAAAACTTTTTTTAACTATAAACCGATAAAGATCAAATTTTTTGATGAAAGCTACAAACAGTATAATGGAAAATACCTGATGCTGAATATTGCCAACACGAGACAGTTCGGCAATAATGCTTACATTGCACCGATGGCCAGCAAAAGCGATGGTTTGGTAGATTTGGTTATGGTGAAGAAATTTCCTCTGACATATTCCGCATTTTTTGCGTTCCGGATGTTTACAAAACGGCTGAAGGATGATGAATATGTGACTTATCTTCCCGTTTCAGAAATTGAGTTTAAGGTTAATACCAAAACCTGGCACATTGATGGTGAATTCAAGAAAATAAAATCGCCGATTCAGATTAAAGTGTTGCCGAAGAGTTTGAGGATTTTGGTGTGATTCCGAAATTTTTATTGCTATTTATTTCACTAATTTTATCAAAAATTTACATTTATAATAATGTATTTAGTAAGTTATCCTCCATTTTTTCTATCATATCTTTTTGTGTCTTATATTGGATGTATTGTTTTTCAAGATTTAAAATAATTGATTTTAGATTTTAATTTTTATAATCTTTCAATTTAATCATATTACAAAAGTATTCGTTATATTCATTTGAAAGAATGGTTTGTATTCTTTTATGGATTTCACGTAACGTGTAATTGTCATCAATGAAAGGTTTGGCTTTCCAAGAATCGGATATATCGCAATAACTATCCAATAGAATTTCGTAATCAACAAGCAGTTCAAGATTTCGAAAATAATTTTTATTTATTATATCAATTGTTTCCTCATTGGTTTTTACTGGAATGTTTTTGTCGCCTTTAGTTGCTTGGTCGTATTTAACAAATATTTTTTTTAAAAAATTCATAATTATTTGTTTTTACTTTTTCTCAAATATACAAAATGAATCATACTTTTTAAAAATAATTTATCAAAGTCAAACTTTATTTTAAAAAAAAACCACCAAAATTTCCCTATTTTTGTATCAATCATCACTAATCAATTGTGCAAAACAAACTGAAAATCATCAATGATCCGGTTCACGGATTTATCAAAATTCCCCACGAGATTTTATTCGATATCATCGAACATCCTTATTTCCAAAGATTAAGAAGAATTTCCCAGACCGGACTGCTTTCTCTCATTTTTCCTGGCGCAAAACATACGAGGTTTCATCACGCTTTAGGAGCAATGAACCTGATGTTCAAAGCATTGGAGACATTGAAGTTGAAAGGTGTGAAGATTTCAAAAGATGAAGAAAAAGCGGCAATGCTTGCCATTCTGATGCACGACATTGGCCACGGAC
>JAEXJU010000233.1 GCA_023448955.1 Bacteroidota bacterium | reverse complement strand
GTATTATAAGTTCCTATTTTTTCTTTGTCAGCCAGGATTTTCCAATCAAATTTGATGTTTTCTTCGTAAGCAAAAAGATTTCTGCTGATTCTGTCCACGTACATCTCTGTCATTGCTGGATATGTTTTGTAGATTTTGTAAGAAAATTTAGGCCATTTTATCATTTTGGACATATCCTTGAAAGTCTTAGTCTTCTCCATTTCTTCAACTGAAGATTTGATTATGGAATCCTGAGCAGGTAGAGTAAAATCCTGATAGATCGATTTATCCTTAGCAATGTCAAGAGTTGTCATAACTTTATCCAGTCTCGCAGAATCTTTTTTAGGCTTGTAAGTCAGTTCGTAGAAAAAACGATTAGCCGTTTCCTGTGCAGATGCCATCAATCCTAATAGTAAAACCGGAAGAATGATTAGTTTTTTGAGAGATTTCATATTTTGAATTTTTATTTACAATTAATTAGTACATCAATATCAAAAATGTTACACTATTTGTGATACATTTTTTTAATCGATTCATTCATTGTGTTGTAAATTTTACGATGTTCTTCATCTGTAATTAAATCTTCGTGCAGTTTTAACACGCGTTCATCGCCTCTTACAGCAGGTCCTGTCTGGGCAGATTTTGGTTCCAGATGATGGATCTTTTCCACAGTCTCATCAATCAAAGGGATAAAATACTGGAATGGTAAATCCTGCGAATCCGAAATTTCTTTCGCTCTCGCAAAGAGATGATTCACAAAGTTGCAGGCAAAAACCGCAGTAAGATGGATGTATTTTCGTTTTTCATAATCCGAAGTTTCTACATTTTCAGAAATAACGGAAGCTAATTCATACAATGTTTTTTCATCGATCTGATTTTCAGCCTCAATGAAAAAAGGAATTTTGGAGTAATCCAGATTTTTGGTTTTGGAAAATGTCTGCAGCGGATAGAAGCTGGCTTTTCTGTAATTACCTTTTAGGATTTCCATAGGAAGCGAGCCGGAAGTGTGAGCTACCAAAGCTTTGTCACTTTTAATCAGTTCAGAAATCGTTTCAACTGCCGAATCTGAAACGGAGATCAAATAAAAATCGGCATCAATCAATTTTTCTGTAGAATAAGGAATATTAAATTCATCAGATATTTTGCTCAATTCAACTGTATTTCGCCCAAAAATCTGGCTGACTTCAATGTTGTTTTGAGTGAATGCTTTTGCGAGATGATAAGCCACATTTCCAGAGCCAATAATAACTGTTTTCATTCAACAAAGATAAAGCTTTGGATTGCTAATTGATTAGACTGCTTAAACATAAATCCCAACAAATTCAAAAAATAATTTAACTTTGGTCTTATTTTTTAATCAAAACTACGAAACATCTGAATGAAGCTCAAAGATGAGGAAATTGTAAAACTTTTATTGGCGTCACCCACGCTGGAAAAAGGTTTGCGTGCAATGATGGATGCCTATCAGAGTCGGCTTTATTGGCATATCAGGCGACTGATTGTGGATCACGATCTGGCACAGGATGTTTTGCAGGATACATTTATCAAGGCTTATCAGAATATTCATCAGTTCAAGAGTGACAGTAAACTGTACACCTGGCTTTACAGGATTGCTACCAACGAAGCTTTGCAGCAGCTCAATAAAATGAACCGGATGAAGAAAACGGATGAAGATGCAGAATACCATATGCAGAATCTGGTTGCCGATAATGCCGGGAAAGATGCGGAGGAAATTCAGATTTTGTTGCAAAAGGCGATACAAACCTTGCCTGAAAAGCAGAAACTGGTTTTCAATATGAGATATTATGATGATTTGCCTTACGATGAGATTTCAAAGATTCTTGACATGTCTGTCGGAACTTTGAAAACTAATTATCATTACGCTAAGGATAAAGTAGAGCAGTACATAAAAGATAATTACTCGGAAGAGTTTTAAAAAAATAAGAAAATAAAAGTAATGAAGATAGATATAGAAAAACTTAACAGAAAAACGCCGTATCCGGAACCTTCGGAAGCGTTTTTTAAAACGATTCAGGATCAGGTAATTGCGAAAACTGTCGGAGAAAAAGTTGTTGTTAAGAAAGAAGCAAAAGTTTTTGCGCTTAATTTCAAATGGGCTGCTGCAGCGGCTGTTGTTCTCATCGCTGGAATTACAGCTTTTTTTGGACTGAATGACAGTTCTGATGTACAGCTTGCTCAGCAAAAACCAATGGTTGATAGCGTCTATGAAATTAACCAACCATCGAAAAGTATTGTAAATCAAACTCCTAAAAAAGCTTTAGAAATTCAGACTCCTGAGCGTCGCGAAGAGTATTTAAAAGCCCAGCAATCAGTGGTTTATTCTTCAAAAACACAAAATAATAAAATGGTGTATGATAATACGGATAGACAGGCTTATGCAGTTGAAAGTGCCAAAAAACCGGAAGCCGAAGTAGAAAAAGTTCTCGCAGCATTTACTCCTGATCAGCTGAAGGATCTTGAAAAAAACAGTGAACAGGATGTTTATCTTGATCTTTATAATTAATAACAAAATTGAAGGTTATGAAAAAATTGTTATTGACTATTCTCATTAGCGGATTGATTTCCTCTGTGCAAGGACAGGACAGGAGATCTTCCCGATCTCCTGGTGCGACACAACGTTCGGGCTCTTCTTCAGACAATACTTTGTATAGAAGTAGTTCTCCGTCTTCCTCTTTTTCGCCCGCAGGAACAATGATGAGACAACAACAGAATCAGAATATTCCCAGAACTTCTGAATGGAAATCTATGAATATGCAGGAGAAAAGAGATGTTGTGAGCAGTATGTCCGTTAAAGAAAGATCGGCTTTTCTGCAAAAAATGAAGGAAAATATTGTGATTGATGACATCGATATTGCGGAGGATAAACAGGATGAGTTCAAAAATCTTTATGCAGAATATCAGAATAATCAAAAGCAAATAAGAGAAAAATTTATCTCGGACAACAATATTGATAATCTTTCTGATGATGAAGCTACCAGAAGACTTAATCAGAGTTTTGAAGTGGGGCAGCAATTGCTTAATAACCGGAAAGTTTATGCAGATAAATTCCTGAAGTTACTGACACCGCAACAAGTTCTGAAGCTTTTCCAGACGGAAGGAAAAATGCGGGAAAAAGTGCTTGATAAAAAGAACAGCAAGTGATCCAAAAACCTCTAGATTTTAGAGGTTTTTCTATTTTATTTCTCACATTCACAAATGTTTCGAAATAATTTTTCCTATTCTGTTAAAAATATGTATTTTCGCAGACTGATTATAAACACTTAATATAAAGATGGCAATTTTAGGCGAAATTAGAAAAAGATCGTGGCTGTTAGTTGGCGTTATTGCATTAGCACTTTTGGCTTTCTTGGTAAATCCGGATACTATTGACAAGGTTTTTGGTAAAAACCCGAATATTCTTGGGAAGGTAAACGGAGAAGAAATTACAAGAGACGAACTCAATGACCAGCTTTTCATTATGCAGCAGCAGGCTCAGCAACAGGGCCAGCCAACCAAAGGTCTTGAAGAGCAGGCTTGGCAGATTCTTGTGCAGTCCAAATTAATAAAACAGCAGTTCGAAAAGATGGGGCTCAAGCTTACAGATGAGATCTTCTGGAATCAGCTTCAATATGATCCTATTTTTGCTCAGAATCAGCAGTATTTTGATGAGAAAGGTAATTTCAAATTGCAGGACATAAAAAGCGAAATCGAAAAAGCTCAGGCAACAAACCCTGAGAATTATAATTTCTGGCTGAAAAACAAAAAAGCAATCGAGTACAGAATGATGGCAAGAATGCTTTTTGGAAATATGACTGCCGGTATCACAGTCAGCAAAAAAGAGGCTGAGCTGATGATGAAGTTTCGCGATGAAATGGCTAATATTGATTTTGTGAAAGTGGATTACTTGGAATTTTCCAAAAAGAACAATGTGAAAGTTACCACTCAGGATCTTGCAGATTATATCAAACTACATCCAACAAGATTCAAAGCTACTGCAAGCAGAAATCTGGCATATGCTTATTTTCCTGCAACGCCAAGTGCACAGGATGATGCAGCAACGCTTAACGAAATCAACAAATTATTCCTTAAAGGAACAGATGCTTCCAACGGTGCGGAAAATTTCCAGAATACAAAGAATGATTCAATGTTTGTTGAATTAAATTCTGATGTTCCTTTCATTCCTCAATATGTTGGGTTAAATCAGGTTCCACAAGGTATCAAAGATAAAATTGCTACAGCTGCAATCGGTCAGACTTTCGGCCCGTATAAAGAGCAGAATCTGTATGTTGTATCTAAATTGTTAGATAAAAAAGCGTCCGATTCTACACAATCAAAACATATCTTAATAGGTTATAAAGGCGCTGAGCGTTCTACCGCTACCAGAACAAAAGAAGCAGCTAAAAAGATTGCAGATAGCTTGCTGGCAGTAATCAAAGCAGATCCTGCAAAATTTGCAGAAGGTCTGAAATTATCTGATGAGCCTAATGCTGTTGAAAGAAACGGAAGTGTGGGATGGACGACTCCAACTTCGCCATTTGCGCCAGGATATCTTAAATTCTTGGCTGATAATCCTAAAGGAGCAACTGGTCTTGCTGAAACATCTTTCGGATATCATATCATTAATGTCGAAGATAAAAAATCTGGTTCAATGACGTACAAAATCGCTCACCTTGCGAAAAATGTAAAAGCGTCTGATAAAACTGAAAATCAGGTATTGACACAGGCTACAAGATTCATTCAGCAAACTGAAGGCAAAAGTTTTAATCAATTTAAAAATCTAGCTGAGAAAAATAAATATCGATTTGACAATCCAAAAACTGTGGGTAGATTCCAAGGTACACTTCCTGGACTTGGTACAGATAAGGATGGTGATATTATTTCTTGGGCATTTGACAAGAAGAGAAATATTGGTGATACAGATATTTTTACGGTAGAAGGAACAGGTGACAGAATTGTTGCTTATGTAGTTGGGAAGCAAGATGAAGGCCTTGCGGATCCTGAAACTGTAAGAGATCAGATTGAGCCGATTGTTAAGAATAAACTTCTTGCTAAAACCATTACCGAAAAAATCAACTCTGGAAAATATACTAGTCTGGACCAGGCTGCAAAAGCTTTCGGAACTACAAAAGCAAGTGCTGCTGTAAATATCTTCAACCCATCTGTAAATGGTTCAATGGAGCCTAGAGTAGCTGGAGCTGCATTCGGATTGGCAAACAATAAATTATCTCAGCCGGTTGAGGGAATGACAGGTGTTTATCTTGTTGTTAAAAAGTCTGTTACAACGAACAAAATGCCGGGAGAAGTTAAACAAATTATACAGTCAATGGCGCAGCAAAACTCTCAGCAGTTTACAGGATCTTTCCTGAAGAGTCTGCAGGATAATGCTGATATTAAAGATTATAGAATAGAGGTTTGGGATAAAACTGCCCAGCAGTAATTCAGGAATTATCAAAATATTCAAAAGCGGCATAATTGTCGCTTTTGTTGTTTTTTATTTTTTCAATTTATAAAACCAATATTCATATATTTGCTAATTACTAAAAACAACAAACGTGAAGTTAAGTAAAGAATTAAAAGCAGGATTGATCGCAATTTTTGCTATTATAAGTTTCGTGATACTTTATCAGTTTATGAAAGGGAAAAATCTCTTCACTACAGATAATGTTTTTTATGCGAACTATGACAATGTAGAAGGTCTTGCGGTTTCCAATCCGGTATCTATCAATGGTCTTAAAGTAGGTCAGGTAGATGAAATAAAACCAATTACTAAAGGAGGCAAACTACATTTTGTAGTAAAGCTGACTATTGATGATACTTTTGAGTTTTCTAAAAATTCTACAGTCGAAATTTTTGAACCTGGAATCATGTCCGGGAAAGAGATGAGGATCAATCTTTTTTATGGTGGTCCAACTGCAAAAGACGGTGATACTCTGAAAGGAAACTATCAGCTTTCTATGCTCAATTCACTATCTTCTCAGGTGAAACCTGTAAAGGATCAGCTTTCCGGAGTTCTTCTCAAACTGGATTCTACACTGGCCAGTACTAACAAAATTGTAGATGAACAAAACAGAAGAGAAATTAAATTGCTACTTGCTAACTTAAATCAGACAGTTGCTGCATTTAAAGGAACAGCAGAACAAACCAACCGTATTTTAGCGTCAAATGAAAACGGCTTGCACGAAGCCATTGGCAATGCCAATAAAATGCTTCTTACAACCAATGCAACCGTAGAAAAATACGGTAAAGTTGCCGAAAAGGTAGATGTTGATAAACTCAATGTAACAATTGACGAGTTCAGTAAAACGGCTGGCAAGCTTAATAACGTTATTTCCGGCATACAAAACGGAGAAGGTTCACTTGGTAAATTGACCAAAGATGATGAACTTTACAATAATCTCACAAAAACAGCAGATAACCTCAATAAATTGGTAGAGGATCTTAAGGCAAACCCTAAACGTTACGTTAATTTCTCTGTTTTTGGTAAGAATAATAAAGACTAATCTATGCAATATATTGACAATGTAATCTTTCTGATTCTCCTGATTGCTGGCTTTGGATTATTTGCAAAAAGCCTTAAAGAGCTTTACCGTAATATAAAACTGGGTAGAGAGATCAACCGTACAGACAGAAAAGCAGAGCGATGGGCAACAATGGCTCGTGTCGCACTTGGACAAAGCAAAATGGTAAAAAGACCAATTGCGGGGATTTTACACATTTTCGTCTACGTTGGATTTGTCATTATCAATATAGAACTTCTGGAAATTATCATCGATGGGATTTTCGGGACACACCGTTTTCTCCAAGGTATTTTAGGAGAGTCATTCTATTCTTCTTTTACAAGCACATTGGAAATACTAGCTTTGCTG
>JAEXJU010000085.1 GCA_023448955.1 Bacteroidota bacterium | reverse complement strand
TTTGGTATCATACAACAGCCATTTTCTCGGGAAAGCTTTTCCAAAAGCTGTCCAGAATTCTGTTTTTAGTTTTTGAGCTTCCTGTTTAGAGAACATTTTTTCGTTTGATGATTGTTAGTTGATAGTTGAAGGTTGTTGGTCAGGCTGATTTTTTCTATGCCTATCAAACTTGACGCTTCATACTTTTTACTTCTTACTTCTTACTTTTTTCTTGTTTCTTACAAACTCAAATCTACTTTAGCTTCGTTGAATTCTTTGATTAAATTTTCAAAGACTTTTTCAACCGGCAGGATTTCATCGATCAACGCAGAAACTTGTCCTATTTCCAATTCGCCTTCTTCCAAGTCACCTTCAAACATTCCTCGTTTTGCACGTGCTCTGCCTAAAGTTTCCTTTAACGCTTCCACATTTCTGCCAGATTCGTAAAGACTCTCCAGATCGTGAAAAAATTTATTTTTTACCAGACGAACTGGCGCCAATTCTTTCAGAGTCAGCTGTGTATCGCCTTCTTTCAGTTCAACAATCTTATTTTTGAAATTATTATGGGAACTTGCCTCAACTGTTGCAGCAAAACGGGAACCAATCTGAACGCCATCTGCACCCAATGTCATCACTGCTCTCATCTGGCTTCCCAAACCTATTCCACCCGCAGCTATCAAAGGAATGTTTATATGTTTTCTGACGTTTGGAATAAGGCAAAGTGTGGTGGTTTCATCTCTTCCGTTGTGTCCGCCAGCTTCAAAACCTTCCGCTACAACTGCATCTACACCAGCTTCCTGACATTTTACCGCAAACTTCACACTGGAAACCACGTGAGCAACTTTGATGCCTTCTTTTTTAAGCATTTCGGTATAAGCTTTTGGATTTCCTGCCGATGTAAATACGATTTTTACGCCTTCTTCAAGAATAATATTGATAATGTCTTCAAGATTTGGATATAACAAAGCGACATTGACACCGAAAGGCTTTTCTGTCGCAGCTTTGCATTTTTGGATATTTTCTCTCAAAACATCCGGATACATACTTGCAGAACCAATCAATCCCAAGCCGCCATTATTAGAAACTGCGGAAGCCAATCGCCAACCGGAATGCCAGATCATTCCGCCTTGAATAATTGGATATTTTATATTGAAAAGCTGAGTGATTTTATTCATCCTGTTATATTGTTTCTGAGCCAATCCAAAATCTATAAAGCTTGACATTTTTTTATTTTTTTCAAAAGTAACAAAAGTTGAACGATACTGAAAGTTTTGTATTATGACAAATGTTTCAGCTTTGCAAAGCGCGCCCCGACTTGAACGGAGCTCTTTTTCTGACATTGCGATTGTTGGAAATTTATTTTAACGATGTAGCTTCTTTCGCAATGGCAGAAAAAAGCGGGAGTGGAAGGCGGAAATAGGCGCCCAAATGATTTTAATGTTTATTTTTACAAAAAATTTCAAATTGGATCTATCATTGAGAACCGTGACGGTTACCAGATATATTTTGCCGTTGCGGGAAGGCGGATCTTTGCCGGCTCTTGCCGAGGCGGATGACGATTTTAAATATGTCCTGAAATTCCGTGGTGCTGGTCACGGCGTAAAGGCATTGATTTCTGAACTGATTGGCGGAAAAATAGCACAGGTTTTGGGGTTCCGGATTCCTGAACTGGTCTTTGCGAACCTTTCCGAAGATTTTGGAAGAAGCGAAGCTGATGAAGAAATCCAGGATCTTCTGAAAGCCAGCTGCGGACTAAATCTTGCGCTGCATTACCTTTCCGGAGCCATAACTTATGATCCCGGCGCTGTAAAAATTGACTCCAAACTGTCTTCTGAAATTGTTTGGCTGGATGCTTTTCTTACAAACATAGACCGTACTTTCCGCAATACGAATATGTTAATCTGGCATAAGGAACTTTGGCTGATAGACAATGGCGCGTCTTTGTATTTTCACCACTCTTGGGACAACTGGGAAAAGAATGCTGTGAGTCCTTTTGTGATGATAAAAGACCACGTTTTGCTACCACAAGCTTCTCAACTGGACGAGGTGAATGTGAGATTTAAAGCTGTTCTTACGCCAGAAATACTGCGAGAAATTGTAGAACTGATTCCGACAGACTGGCTGACTTGGAACGATACCGAGCTGTCTCCCGAAGAAATAAAAGAGGTGTATTTTCAATTTCTGACGAAAAGACTGGAACATTCTGATAACTTTATAAATGAAGCGAAAAATGCAAGAGCCAAAGTTATATGAATATGCAGTAATCCGGCTGGTTCCGAAACCTGAGCGGGAAGAGTTCTTCAACGTAGGATTAATTATGTTTTCTAAGAAAGAAAAATTTATCCGTGTGAAAACACATCTTTGTGAAGATAAATTCCGAATGATGGCTTGCAAAACCGAATATGAAGAGGTACGAAAACATCTTTCGTCTTTCGAAAATATTGCCAAAGGCGAAAAATCTGCGGGTTCTATTGCTCTGCTTGACATTCCTGAACGTTTCCGCTGGCTGACAGCTGTAAAAAGCTCAATCATTCAAACATCCAGACCACATCCCGGCGCAAGCAACGATTTGAACAAAACGTTTGACCGATTGTTTGAAGAGTTGGTGATGTGAGTAGATGAAAGAGTAAAGATAAAATATCAAGCAAATATTTAAAGTATTTTATAAACTATTTCAAGTGTTTTAGTAACTGTAAAAATATTTATTCTATGGAGTTGTTAAAAGTAAATTACACCTTAAGATTACTTTTTTGCAAACTCCTTTGGAGTTTTATCTGTGTAGAAATAATGCCCAAAACCAATCTGCGTTCCGTAGGAACGCTATCTGCAAAATTCAAAATAGATATTTTTTATAGCAATCCTACGGATTGCGCTTGGCTTATCCACTGTGATCTCTACACAGATTCTGCCCCCTAAAGGAGCATTGATGATGCTTTTGTGATTATCATTTTGTTTTTCAACGTTTCTTCTATGTTAAAAACCCTTTTTTAGTTTCGACAACTAACAGGATTCAAATTAGGAGATTTTATGAAGTTTTTTTTAATTTTTGCTGGAGTTTACAAATCTTGAACTCTTGGTCCTCTTTTTTTTAGGACAGAAAAACAGAAATTTAAGAAAACAAAAAATATCTAAAATTCAATTCCTCAGTTTTTGGCGAAGAACCAATTTATTCTCTGTGAACCAAATCCATTGAAAATGCTGGCAGACAAATGGCGATGTATTCACAAGGTTCCGAAAACGGATTGGAATAGCGCACTCTTGCACCTTTTTCGATGAGAATACTTTGACCTTTTTCTAAAATAACAGAATCTCCGTCTATCTCAAAATGTTTTTTGCCGGAAATAATCAATGTAAATTCGTCAAACTCAGGCGTCTGATGCGGTTCGCTCCAGTTGGGTGGCGCAATCATATGCGCAATAGATATTTCTGAGTTTCTGGTAGAATTTCCCCAATGTTCTTCTATCAGTTTTCCATCTGTGGTTGGAACTACAAATGGGCTGGCTTGTATTCTGTATTTTTTCATTTTTAAAATTTATCTGGATCAAATGTAATCATCTATTTTCGAATTTCGTAAACTACATTCAGTTTTTCCGGCTCACCGAAATAAGCCACACCCAATTCATCTATCTTTTTGGCGCCTAATTTTTCCATTGCTTTTTGGGAACGGATATTATTTTTTCCAACGTGGAAATACACCTTGTCTAAAAACTGAAAAATATAATCCAGCATTAGTTTCTTGACCTGAGGATTCAGTTTAGAACCCCAAAATTTTGTGGCATAAAAAGTATAACCAATTAAAATGGATTTATCATCTTGGTTATAGTCATAGAATCTTGTGCTGCCAGCAATTTCGCCAGTATTTTTATCTATGATTTTGAATGCGCCTTTACTTTCCATCGCGCCTTGGAAAAAATTTTGAAAAACTTCTCTTTTGTAACGGTCTTTATTAGGATGTTGTTCCCAAATCTCAGGATCTGAAGCTACTGAAAATAAAGATTCAAAATCGCTTTCTTCCAAAGGAACTAATCTGACAAAGTCGTTTTCTAAAATTGGCTGGATGTTCATTTGGTTGATAGTTGATAGTTGATAGTTGATAGTTGATAGTTCAAAGTTATCATATTCAGAATAATAAATTTTGAATATTAAATTAATATGACTATCCGTTTGATAGACCAATTAAAAAACTAACGCAAAGGCGCAAGAACAAATTATAATGATACTGCTGAAAGGCGTAAAATTTCAAAATCTGCGATTTTATTCCGACTTTCAGCAGTTTTTGAGCTAAAACATCTGCGCCTTTGCGATAGTTTTTTAGTGCTGGTGTAAATTACGGATAGTCATATAAACTAAAAAAGTATCGCTTTTTCCAATTCCAATAATTTTTGTTTACGCCAGATTCCCCCGCTGTAACCTGTCAATGTTCCGTTGGTTCCGATCACTCTGTGACACGGAATGATAATGGAAATTTTATTGAGTCCATTGGCGTTTGCAACGGCTCTTACCGCTTTTGGATTTCCAAGAATATCGGCTTGCTGCTGGTAACTTCTGGTTGTTCCGTAAGGAATGGTTCTGAGAATTTCCCACACCTTTTTCTGAAAATCTGTTCCAACTGGCGATAATGGAACGGTAAAATCAAGCCTTTCCCCATCAAAATAATCTTGCAATTCTGTTTCCAGAGTTTTAAAATGCGGATTTTCTCCCAGAATAACATTCGCTTTAAAATGATTTGAAATGTCTTCTAATTCTTTAGTTAATGTTTTCCTGTCCGAAAACTGTAACATACAGATTCCGTTTTCATTAGCACAGGCAATCATAGCTCCCAAAGGCGTCTCGATTCTTTTTACATCAATAATTTTTTCCATTTTCGAGTTTTTAGGCGATGTTCCAATGATGGATTTGAAACGATCACGGAAACCGCTCAGACTTTCATAACCATTGTCCAAAGCCACATCCAAAATAGTTTCGCCTTGTTGCAATTTCTTAAAAGCGGAATTGATTCTGTACATTCTTTGAAAAGCGTGAAAAGTCATTGCGTGATGTTTTAGAAACCAGCGTTTTACGGTTATTGGTTGTAGTCCTCTTTCAAACAAATCTACATCTTTTAATTTCAAACCTGGATTTTCCGACAGCTCAATCAATAATTTTTGAATTTCAGGCGGCGTTTCATCCGGATTTTCCAGCGGTTTGCAGACTTTACAAGATCTGTAACCTTTTTGGATTGCATCTTTTGTGTTATTAAAAAACTCAACATTTTCAGGTTTTGGTTTTCTGGCAGTGCAAGTTGGACGGCAAAAAATCCCCGTGGTTTTCACAGCCATCCAAAAAACACCCTCGAAGTCGGGATTTTTCTCAAATGAAGCCTGATACATTTGGTCGAAACTTAGATTCATTGTTTATAAATGATAATTGATAAACAAATCTAGTGATTTTGAATAGTCATCAACAACCGAAAAATGAACAGGTATTTTTTACTCCGGCATTGCTTTCCATTTTTTGATAAATCCAGTATAAAAATATAGAAAAACAAAAGCCGCAATAAGCATAATATAACTGGTTGTCAGTCCCAAATTATCCAAAACGCCTTTACAATTCAAATAATTATCTCCAATATAAACTTTGGTTCTGCAATCTGACACTTGATGCTCATTGACAATTCCGAAAATCAACCAAACAAATAAAGGAAAACCAACCATTGAGATAATCATAAAAATTGACGTTGCAATTTTCCTAGCCTTTCCAATAGTGAGAAACGGAATCAAAAGGATTATGACTCCAACCGTGAGAATAGTATAGAGAATAAAAAACACATCCTTAAAACCGCCAATAAATGCAAAGAAAACGCAGAAAAGTGTTACCAGCAAAATGATAACGCCTGCAGAAATAATACTAAACAGCAAAGAGCGCAAATCTGTAACTCTGAAACTAAAAATCAAGATAGCCAATGCAAAAGAAATCCAAATGAAAAGATGAACAGAATCTGAAAAGAAATCATCGGTCTTGATGGTATCCACATTTTCCAACAAATTATTTAAATCCGCTGTGTAGTAGTAAAAATCGGTCATATTCCTCTTGAAATAATCTTTTGGCGCAATCTCCCGATCCACATTAGGATTAAAATCTCTGATACTTATAGTGTCCTTTCTTATTTCACCATTGGCATCCAGATAATTATCATCATAAGCAACAGCAGAATCTACAGTCACTGCTTCTTCATAACCATTAAAACGCTCGGCTGGTGCTTTATTGGGGTCATAATCCGTTCCAGAATCCGGTTTATATAACATTATAAAACGCTTGACCTCAAATTTCTCAGGATGGTAAACCATTACAGACCAATCTTTCACATTCAGATTATTGACAATATCAAACTCTTTTGAAATGCGCAGAAAATCCTTTAGTAATTGTTCTAATGCTTTGGAATCCTTCGAAGTAAGAAGTCTAATGGTATTCTCATTGACTTCAGCTTGCTTTTGTTTCAGAAGTTCTTTTGTTGGAAGATGTTCTGATTCATTAAAAAATCTTTTATTAATAGATGAATTGAAATTTTCATAAAATACCGAAGAATAATTATAATAACTTGGTGCAACCGTTTTGATGAAAGGCGACAAATCCTCCACTTGTTTTTTGAAAAAGTAAGTTCTGGACTTGTTATCGACGCTGTTTTCAAAGTAAGCCAACGGCACATTGTTCTTTTTTTCCTCTTCTGGATAGATAAACTGTCCACGTTCATCGGTTTGATTTACCGTTTTTTTATAAAGACTAAAATACTGATAAACCATATCGTGATAGACAAAATATGGACGAGTTTTGTCTATCTTATTAATATCTGTCTCACAATAGAAATCTGCAAAAGGCTTCGGCGACAAGCGGTTTTCAAGCGTATAATCTTCAAGGTTTTGTGATAAGAAAGGAACAGAATGATTAATAATTTCTATATTTTTTGCCATCGTCTTGTCATCATATTTATAATTGATGAAAAGCCGAAAACCGGTCATATAAGAAAAATAAAACGTAACAGAAACGAAGATGATGATGAAATATTGTACAAATTCAAAGAACAATTTTCTGCCGGAATTTGGATAAAAATTCTTGAAAGCGTTATTCTTCAACATATAAATCAGCCAGCCGACAATGAGAAGCACCGAAATGATGACGTGGACAAACACAAGTCCTGTAGAGAAATAATCATCTACAGCTCTGGTGTGTTGCAATGTGCTTGGACTGGCGTGCGATACGAAGCCGATAAAGAAAAAAATGAGATGAACAGTAATTCCCAAAAGCAACATCCAGACAATTCTCGTGTTCCAGATATTAGGAAATCTCTCCAGTAAATATTGATTGATTGTATTGATTTTTTGCATTGGTTAGAAGTTTTTATTCCACGAAGAAACGACGTGTAGAAGTTGAAATATTACGGATGTAAGTCACTTGGATTTTCGAATTTCCAATAGCCGTTAAAACATCGGAAAGCTCGGTTTCTGGACTAAAATAAGCCACGAAAATCCCACCGTTGAAATTCAGTTTTTCAAGAGCAAAAGGTTGGAAAATCTGCAACAACTCTTCTCTGGAATTGTCTGTATCAATTTCCACAATCAGGTTTGCATTTTCGTTTTCAGACTTCGTTTCGTTATCCTGATATTTTCCGTTTTTGAGAAAAATCACTTTATCAGAAATCTTCTCTACTTCGTATAATTGCTGAGAACTCAGAATCAAAGCAATTGGATGATTGACTGAATTGGCAATCGCTTTAAGGTCTTCCAAAATCACTTGCTGAGCGAGAACATCGAGGTTTGCCAAAGGTTCATCCAGCAAAAGAATCTCGGGCTGACGAAGAAGCGTTCTCGCCAATTCGAAACGCATTTTGTAACCAGAAGACAATTCGTTCCATTTCAGATGTTTATAGTTCCAGAGTCCTAGACGCGCAATCATCATCAGCGTTCGGATTTCATTTTCTTCAGGTTTTACGTCATAACTTGACAAGACAAATTTCAGATTATCCTTCAGACTTCCGTACCATTTTTCAGTTCTTTGTGGGATATAAACCAGCTTTGTCCGCAAATCAAATTCATCTTTCGGCGTTTCATCAAATTTATATTTTAGCTCGCCTTTATGATGAGAAATCTCCTTCGCCAAAATCCTGAGCAAGGTCGTTTTCCCGTTTCCATTCTCTCCTACCAAGCCGTAAACCTGACCTTTTTTGATTTCCAAAGAAATAGGACCAAGAGAAAAACGGTTACTTCCGTAAGATTTTTGGATATTTTCAGCTGTTAGAACTGAGATTTCCGTTGGATATTCCTTGACTTCGATTTTCTCAATTTCAAGAAGGAAAGCTTTGCATTTTTCAATCAGCTCATCGGATTTTTCAGAATTCTTTTCCTTCCAGTCTGTGAGTTCGATAGCAGTTCTGTAGATGCCCATATCCTGAGTATCCATGGCACAATCCAGCAATTTCCTGAAACCAAGAACAATATCTTTATTATCAAAAAAGTGAAAAACAGCTCTCACTCTCTGTTGATGTTTTGTCATAGTTATTTTGTTTTGAACGTTTTAAAGATAACTAAAATAAGTTTGGATTTATTATTTTCAATTTAACTTTTAATTAGTTTTTTTTCCAGCTCGCAGATTTTAAAAATTAAGCAGATTTTAAAAAGAAATGAATCAGTGAAATCTCCCGAATCTGCTAGCAGAATTTATTTTCAAATGATATTCAGAAAAATTTCTATCTTCCAAAACACAAAATCAACTGTTTTATGGACAAGAGAAAACTTCGTGAATCAATTTTCAGGCATTTGGACGGCATAGTTACAGCACCTGTAATTTCGGCTTTATCTAAGAAAAATATTTTGGATTTTATTCTGGCTAATGATGATTTGGAATTGTCATTAATCAAAGAAAAATCTGAAGCTAACGAAGGTTATCTGAATGTCGCATTGCGTGTTTTGGCTTCTCAGAGTTTCTTGGATTATAAATTAGATAATCAATCTGATGTTATCCTTATTTCCAAAAATTCTAAAACTGAAAAAGCTTTTTCTCATCAGAATATTTATGTTGATTTAGCTGAATTTTTAGCTGATAATGATGTCATTAACTCTAATGAACTGACGGAAAATCTCTGCAAAAAATGGATTGATATTTTTGAGAAATACAAATCTTTTCTGAACGAAAATGTGGATGAATCTTCACTCAATTATCAAATTCAAAAACATATTGAAGGTGCTTTGGTTGGTCCAATCATCATCAAACTCGGAATGAGCGGAATGTTTCATAAATACTTTATGGAAGCCAGTTTCAGCGCAGAAGAATTCCATAAAAACCCAATTTATTTTGGGAAAATTCTGGATTATTTATCAGAATTAGGCTGGTTTTCCAAGAAAGGAAAAAACTTCCAGTTCACAGAAACAGGATTATTTTTTGCAAGACGAGCAACCGCTTATGGTGTCACAGTTTCCTATCTTCCGATGTTTTCTAAACTGAACCAATTGATTTTCGGGAAAGCTTCAGAAATACGAGACATTGAAGATGGTGAGGACGAAATCCATGTGAATCGCGAGATGAATGTTTGGGGAAGTGGTGGCGCGCATTTGACCTATTTTAAAGTAATTGACGAATTTATTATCGATATTTTTAACCGTCCTTTAGCTGAACAACCAAAAGGAATTTTGGATATGGGTTGCGGAAACGGATCGCTTTTGCAACATCTTTATGAGATCATCGAAAGACAGACCTTGCGAGGAAAACATCTGGAAGAACATCCTCTATTTTTGGTAGGTGCGGATTACAATCAGGCGGCGCTGAAAGTTACCAGAGCTAATCTCATCAAAAATGATATCTGGGCCAAAGTGATTTGGGGCGACATCGGCAATCCGAAACAATTGGCAGAAGATTTACAATCCGACTATAACATAGATCTCGGTGATTTGCTGAATATCAGAACTTTCCTGGATCATAATAGAATTTGGGAAGATGTTTTGGATACCAGATCTGAGAGAATAAGTACATCTACTGGTGCTTTTGCGTTCCGAGGAAAAAGATTGTCCAACAAAGATGTTGAGCAAAACCTTCAAAACCACTTGAAAAAATGGACACCTTATGTAGAAAAATTTGGATTATTGTTGATTGAATTACATACACTTTCGCCGGAAATCACTTCGAAAAATCTTGGATTAACTGCCGCAACAGCCTATGACGCCACACACGGATTTTCAGATCAATACATTGTAGAAGTAGATGTTTTCCACAGGATTTGTAAAGAATCCGGTTTGGAGCCGGACACTAATCTCTTTAAGAAATTTCCAGATTCTGAATTGGCAACGGTAAGTATTAATCTTTTGAAGAAGTAAGGAATCTCTCGCAGAAGGAAAAGATAAAGCAGATATTAAAATAAAATCAGCTCACTCTGTAAAATCCGCAAGAGTATCAAATCATCTGATTTAAAACGTTTTCAGCTTGTTTAATGTGTCTCAGATTATGATAAATCACAAACCGGAACGTATCACCCAGTTTTAGTTTAATCAATTTTGAAATACTAATCGATGTTTTCGTTTTTTCTAAATCAATATTTTTGGTTTTTTCCAGAAGTCCGAGCATTGTACGCTGTTGAATGATGAATTCTTCGATAACTGAATTGTCCAATTTTTTATGGATAGGATTGGCAATTTTCATCGTTTTCATCTTGTTCAGTTTCTCTTTCGGAAGCATCATATTGGCAAAATAATTTCCTAAAAGTCCACTTTTAAAATCAGATTTAGTTGCCTTAAATGGACTTTCGTTGATTCTATTTTCGATTTCTGGCAGATAAAACTGACCGTAAAAATTGAGATGTTCCAGACATTCCAGGATGCTCCAGCTGCTTTCGGATGTTCGGAAATTCAGCTTTTCAATACTAAGATTTTGTAAAGATTTAGCATAATCAAGATTGTTATTAGTAATGGCTTTTAATTCATCCAACAATTCGTTAACTTGAATTTTCATCGTTAAAAATTTTTACAAAAGTCTAAAACTTCATTCATAAAAAGATTGATTGAAGTCAAGATTTTTTAAGTCTGGACAAGGTTTCCGGCGACATTCTGAGATAATTGGCAATAAACTTATTTGGAATCTCCTGAAATAATTGCGGACTGCGTTTCAGAACTCTTTCATACCGGATCTTCGGAGAATTGTGCAACAAATCTTTTTCACGTTCAATTTGTTGTAATACAAGATCTTCCAGAATAGAATTCCATAATTTAAGATTTTCCTGTTTTGAGTTTATAAACGCATAAAAATCATCTTTAGATGCTACTTTTATACTCGAAGCTTTGATCGCCTGAATATAAAATTCCGAAGGTTTTCCTGATAAAAATGAATCTAATGAAACTATGATATTATTTTTATAACCAAATCGTATAATACGCTCTTCACTTTCATCTTCTATAAAAATACGCACACTTCCATCTTCTATAAAATAGACATTTGTATCAATAGTTCCCGCTGTTTTAAGAAACTGATTTCGTTTAAACAATATTTGACTCCAATTTAATTCTGAAAGTAAAAATTCCAACATCGTGATCTATTATTAATCTAAAGTAATGCTATTTTATTAAATTTGATAAACCAAACTACATAAACTAATACTATGACATTCAAAAAAACAGCTATCGCTTTTTGTGCCTTTTATGCGACCATCGTTAGCGCACAACAAATCATTCCTTTTAGACTGACAAAAACTAACAATATTATTATCAAAACATTGGTTAATGACAAAGATTCTATGAACCTTATGTTTCAAATTGCCATGGAAGATGCTTCTCTTTCTCCCGAAAGATTAAGACCTGCCAAAAGTATCATTTTCAAGAATGAAATAAGCGAAAATAACTCGATAAAAATAGGCAATATGGAGTGGAAAAACATTAGATTTTATGATAATGAACTGACAGCCAACGAAGCCGACGGCAAAATTGGAATCGGAATTTTCA